>JBASYW010000157.1:0-11924 GCA_049277715.1 Dethiobacteria bacterium
GGAGAATGGTGATATCATCAAGTCGGCGCACATCACCCGGTTCCAGACCTTTAACTGCAAAGGCCTGTTTGTAGTGGGGGACCGTCTGGTACACTCGTTCCAGTGTGTTCTTGAGGCGAATATACTGCAATTTTATTAGCTTATCTCTGTCCATCATTTCATACCTGGGGTTCCACATATGGCTGTTCTCCTCTTTTAGATAATTAACTGTGATACGCTTGATATTATATCCAAAAATAATTCCTCTTCCTATTCTAACAGATTTCAAATAAAATTTCGGGTTTTATCAAATTTTAATGATTTATGTTATAATTTTGGGGATAAAGGAGGCAGCCATGAAGCGTTTTCGTCTGGTTTGGGGAGATCTCTTCACGATCATAATTTTTCTTCTGATCGGCCTGGGAGGTTTGTATTTTAATATTACCGGAAGGAACAGTTCTGAACAGAAGTATCTCCGGATATACGTTGATAACCGGATGGTGGAGGAGAGATCGTTGACGGAAAACTATGAAGATCTGGTCACCATCAATTTCGGCCCCGAAGATAAATATGAAGCTACGATAGAGATAAGCAAGGGCAAGGTAAGGATGCTCCCTCTGGACAGAGATCTATGTCCGCGAGGCATTTGTGCACATACGGGTTGGATCTCCCGTCATGGCGAAAGCATAGTTTGTCTTCCCAATCGCATCATGGTTGTTCTCTATGCTCCTCAAGAACCGGACTCTGATTATGACGGTATTACCCATTAGCCATTATAGGGCTTTCCCGGGTCGATGTGTGCCTTGAAGAGATCAATATTCAATCAATACTTTTAAGTAGGGATTGCACCCCGTCCATAAGGTGCTCCATTTTACGCTTGGCCTCATCATTGTTCTTGCCGGTAGTGGAGTAGTAAATCTTGAACTTGGGTTCGGTTCCGGAAGGACGAACGCAGAACCAGGAGCCGTCTTCCAGATCAAAAAAGATCGCTTTTGTTTTGGGAAAGGGAAGGGCTCTGGTGGCCATGGTTCGCGGATCAACAGCTTTACCGCTCATAAAATCCTTCTTTTCAACAACAGCTTTTCCGGCGATATTATCGAGTTTTTTCTCGGCCAGATTTTGGATCATCCTTTCGGCTTCCGCGGGGTTATCCAGTTCGATAGATTGAAGTTCCTCGACATAATAACCGTATTCTTGATTGAGCTCTTCCAATACGTCAAGGAGAGACCTGCCTTTGGACTGATAATAAGCGGCCATCTCGGTAATCAAGGCGGCAGATATCACGCCGTCCTTATCTCTTACAAAAGTTCCGGCCAGGTACCCGTAACTTTCCTCATAACCAACGATAAACTCTTTTGTCCCGCTCTCTTCGAATTCTTTTATCTTCTCCCCGATGAATTTAAATCCGGTAAGAGTTTCAATCGTTTCGATGCCGTAATCGGCGGCGATCACTTTCCCAAGATTTCCGGTTACAATCGTTTTTATGATTACACCGTTGGAAGGCAACGTATGATCTTTTTTCATCCTTTGCAGAAGATAATTGACCAGCAAGGCCCCGATTTGGTTGCCGTTGAGGAGGATATATTCTCCATGATCATCTTTTACCGCACACCCTACACGATCACAATCAGGGTCAGTAGCCAGGATTATATCGGCATCTTTTTGCCTGGCCAGGGACAACGCCATGGTAAAAGCCTCTTTATCTTCGGGGTTGGGGGATTTTACCGTAGAAAACTCGGGGTCCGGCGAGACCTGTTCCGGAACCATAAACAAGTGGCTATATTTCAGTTCTTCCAGCACTCTGGGGATAAGAGGATAACCTGTTCCGTGCAGGGGGGTGTAGACGATACGGAGATCTTTTTTCCCTTCGTAGCGGCACAGTGATTTTACATTCTTCAGATAAAGATCATCGATCTCCTCTCCCAAAGTGATGAGTAATTTTTTACGCTCCGCATCTGCACCGGTGATGTGCTTAACATCATCAAAAAGGTCCACCTTGGCGATATATCTGGTTAGTTCCGCGGTCAAGGCGGGAACCGCCTGCCCTCCGTCACGGCCATAAACCTTGTAGCCGTTATACTGGGGGGGGTTATGGCTGGCGGTAATGACAATACCGGCGAGGCAACCGAGCTCCCTGATGGTAAAAGAGAGCACCGGAGTAGGCCTCAGTTCGTTGAAGAGACAGGCTTTAATACCGTTGGCACAGAGGACTAGAGCCGCATCTTCAGCAAATTCCTTTGAGAAGCGGCGAGAATCATAGGCGATGGCTACCTTTTTATCCGATTCTTCAGGGAAGGTGTCATTGATGTAATTGGCCAGCCCCTGTGTGGCTCGACGGACAACGTAACTGTTTATGCGGTTGGGCCCGGCTCCGATGATGCCCCTGAATCCTCCCGTGCCAAACTCAAGTTCTGATGCAAAACGGTTCTCTATTTCTTCCGGATTATCACCAATGGACAGGAGTTCCTGTTTTGTTTGCTCATCAAGCCGGGGGTGGTCGAGCCATTTATCGTATGTTAACTTGAAGTGGCTGTCTGCGGAAGTATCTTTTTTGGTGTCGGGATTGCCGGCACGGTCATAATCATCCGAGATCCGTTCGATATCATCTTCACCCAGATAACTGCCGTTCTGGACCTCGACGATCTGAACCATTTCCGTGGTGGTGTTTTCCAACCGATGCAGGCTGCCGGCGGGAATAAAGATATTCTCACCCGGTGAGAGATCATGCACTCCTTCATCAAGGGTTACGCGGGCAGTTCCGTTTACCACCACCCAGTTTTCGGAGCGATAACGATGCCGTTGCAGGCTGAGTCGATGGCCGGGATTGACAATGATGGTCTTTACCTTGAACCTTTCGGCCTCGGTAAGTACCGTATAGCTGCCCCACGGCCGGAATACCGTCTGATGCACGGAAGCTTCTTCCGCCCCTTCCTCCTTAAGTTTTTCTACAACCGTTCTAACTTCTTGAGTTTTGTTTCGGTCACAGATCAACAGGGCATCGGGGGTATCAACCACGATCATATTTTTCAGTCCTATGGTGCCGATAACTCTGGAAGAGGAGATGATCAGTGAGCCGGAGGTGTCCACATCATAAATTCGTCCCTGTAATGCATTCTTGTTGTGATCATGGGAGGACATCTGGTAGAAAGATTCCCAGCTTCCAACATCGCTCCATCTGATATCTGCGGGTATTACTGCCACCCGGTCCGATTTTTCCATAATCCCGTAATCGATCGAGATCGAGGTCATCTGCTCATATATTTCAGGCAGATTGCTGAAATTATCAAGATCCAGCTGATCCAGTAGTTTGGCGATTTCAGGGAGGTGGCGGCGAAATTCATCCACCAGAGAGGAGACATGAAACACAAACATCCCGCTATTCCATAAGAAACGTTTATCTTGAACAAAACTGCGCGCGGTATCCAGATCAGGTTTTTCCACAAATTTATCAACGAGGTAGGTATATGAATCGAGGGCATCACCACAGCAGATGTAACCATAGCCGGTTTCCGGTGCATGCGGACGGATCCCAAATGTAACCAGCCCGTATTTGGCCGCGGACCGGCCCGCTTTTTTAAGTAAATCCACAAACTGTTCATTGGGTTCCACATAATGGTCTGAGGGGAGAACGGCCATAACGCTTTGCGGATCTTTAGCATGCAGGAACCATGCGACCAGGCCCACAGCGGGAGCAGTATTCCTGGCCTGCGGTTCGCCTATAACGGTAACCCCCTGTTTATGGTTGCGGTTAAGAATTGTGACCAGATCATTTTTTTGGTTTTCATGGGTAACAATTATTATATTTTCTTCAGGTACCAAAGTGTTAACCCTGGTGACCGTCTGTTCAAACAGACTTCCGGTTTCATCTGAAGCTACTTGTAAATGGTATTTGGGATACAGTTCCCTGCTCAATGGCCAGAGACGAGTTCCACTGCCACCGGCTAATATAACAGCATACATTCTATGTAACTCCCTTCCCATGATTAGTTTTTCCTTCCTGTAGGTTTTAGATTCAAATTTATACAGCTTAAACTCTTATATAGTAATAGTAAGCCATTTTTTGCATAAATTCAACATGAGCACGGCAACGTCGTCTTGTTGGTGTAAAGTTATTGTAGGTTTTTAGAGGTATTTAATTGATAAGAAAAGAAGAGGAACTTCACATGCAGGATGTTTTTTGTCATTGCCATGAAAGTAAGATAAAAGCGGGACGAGAGAGTGGTTAAGATCTTTCGGTTGCTTCCGCTGGCGCGGTCGCTCCCTCAGGTGGCAGGGGGGCACTCCTTCGGAATGACGAGAAATAGAGTGTTTCTCCTTTAGGAATGACAGGGAAAGTTGCTCTGCAACTTCCGAATAATGGGAAGCACTTTCATTATATCGTGGTGCGGGCAACGCGTGAAATTCCGAGCGCCTTTTTGCGTCATTCCGAGCGCCTTTTTGCGTCATTCTGAGCGCAGCGAAGAATCTTGAGCGAAGATTCTTCATTACTATTCAAATAAAAAAGCAGGCCATATAGGGTTCTTTTTTAAAATATACAGTGTTCCGACATGTTCGCTCTGTCTTCTATTTCTTGACAAAGAAAATAAAGGTTTATATAATTGCATTAGTTTTTTTCGGGAGGGACAATTTTGCTTCTTGATCTTGGCATGCTGAAGAATGAGCCCTTAAAAAATTTTAAAATAACTTTTGAAGACAATCTGGCTGCGTTGGGATGGATCGATGGATCTGTCGGCATGGATGATCCCGGCAACAATCTGATTATCAACATGGAAGCTTATTATAATCATGAAAGCATCTTTCTGTCGGGAACGATGAAAACGGTATATCAGGCGGAATGTTCATATTGTCTCGAACCGTTCGAGAAAATCACGAGGCATTCTTTCCATGATGAGCTGAGTTTGCATTGCCCCGGAGGCGGTAATGAAGAAAAGACGGTGGTTATAGAAGATCTGGAAGAAAGCTTCCCGATTAAAGGTGATACAATTGATCTTGGGGAATACTTCAGGCAGCTGTTTGAAGTATCCAAAGGATTGAATAACCTTTGTCACAAAGAATGTCTGGGTATCTGCGCCATCTGTGGTAAAAATAGAAATAAAAACAGATGCAGCTGCGAGAAAGAAAATATTGATCCGAGGTTTTCCGTTTTAAAGGAGTTAAAAGATAAATTAAATAAAGAAGATAGTAGGAGGAGTTAAAATGGCTGTTCCAAAGAGAAGAACTTCCAAAGCCCGGCGGGATCGCAGACGTGCCCATAAGAAGTTGAAAGCAGTGCAGTTAGTGGAATGTCCCCGTTGTTTTGAATTGAAGCTGCCCCACCGTGTCTGTATGAAATGTGGTTTTTACAAGGATAGAAACGTAGTTGAGATCGAAGGTTAATATCCTGAAATTATTCCGCCTGAAACGTACTTGTAGTTTATAGAGTAGTTTATGGCGGTATTATTTTATTTTATACTTTAGATTTGATGGAGGTAATAATATTTCTTGGTAAGAGTAGCCATCGATGCTATGGGGGGCGACAATGCCCCTGAAGAAATTGTCAAAGGTGCGATAGAGGCTTTATCGCTGTGTCGTGACCTGAAGATAATATTGGTCGGGCTGGAGAAACAAGTAAAGCCGCTTCTTTCAGGTACGGAGATACCCAAGGACAGGATCGAGGTAATCCATGCACCGGAAGTAATTGCGGGGGATGATGTTCCCGGTATTTCTATCCGCCGAAAAAAAGGTGCTTCGATGGTTAAGGCTCTTAAAATGGTCTGCAGCGGTGATGCCGATGCGGTTTTAAGTGCCGGAAATACCGGAGCGTTGATGGCCGGAGGGCTCCTCTTCCTGGGGAGAATTCCGGGGGTATCCCGGCCGGCCTTGCTGACAAATTTTCCGGTTTTTGCCGGTAAGCCGATTACCATTCTGGATGTCGGTGCCAATATGGATGCCCGCCCCGAACAGATGGTTCAATATGCTCTCATGGGCAAGGTATATGCTCAACAGGTTCTGAAAAGGGAAGATCCGAAAATATCATTGCTTAATGTAGGGATTGAAAATAATAAAGGTAATGAACAAGTTAAAAAAGCATATGAACTGTTTAAGGCTCATGTTGATAATTTTGTCGGAAACATTGAGCCTTATGAAATTTTAAAGGGTACCGTTGATGTTGTAGTCTGTGATGGCTTTGTGGGAAATATCTTTTTAAAAACCGCCGAAGGGATTTCCAAAGGTATCTTTGGAGGGTTAAAGGAACAGTTCATGCAGAATACCATCAATAAAGTCGGAGTGCGTATCTTATCTGAATCCTTCCATACTTTTCAACGGAAAATGGATGATGCGGAATATGGCGGAGCACCTCTCATTGGCATAAAGGGGATCTGCATAAAATGCCACGGTTCGTCGGGGCGCAAAGCGATCAGGATGGCCATCAAAAATCAGGTTTACCCGTTGGTCAAGAACAAGGTCAACGATGTTATACAGGAGTCAGTAGCAGGAATAAAAATCGACTAGAAAGGTTCTTGATTATGTCTAAACCGTTGAAAACAGCGATAACATCAATTGGCATAGCCTTGCCGGAGCAACGTTTAACCAACAGGGATCTTGAAAAGATGGTGGAGACCAACGATAATTGGATAATATCCCGTACAGGAATTAGAGAACGGCGGATTTTGGAAAAAAACAGGGCCGCATCTGATCTTTCCGTGGATGCCGGTATGATGGCATTGAAAGGATCCGGACTGAATCCGGAAGATCTCGATCTGATAATTGTCTGTACAAGCACCCCCGATTTTCCTGTTCCTTCAACAGCCTGTGTGGTACAAAACAAAATGGGTGCCGTCAGGGCAGCGGCTTTTGATTTAAATGCCGGGTGCACCGGTTTTATATATGGTATTACCGTCGGCAGGCAGTTTATTGAGAATGGAACCTATAAAAATATTATGGTTATCGGGGTAGATATTATTAGCCGGATCATTGATTGGGAAGATCGGACCACCTGTGTTCTGTTTGGAGATGGTGCCGGTGCGGTAATCCTGCGACCTACAGATGCCGGAAGGGGCTTTATTTCAACTGATTTACGGTCAGATGGGAGCGGGGCGGAGATGCTTATTGTACCGGCAGGGGGATCCAGATTGCCGGCCAGTGATATCACGGTGAGAGAGAAGAAGCATTTTGTCAAGATGAATGGAAACGAAGTATTCAAATTTGCTGTCCGCGTAGTGGAAGATATAACTGTCAGCCTGTTGGAAAAGGCTGATGAGAAAGTGGAGAATCTCGATTTTCTATTTCTTCACCAGGCGAATCTTCGCATTATTGAGTCGGCACGAAAGAGGCTGGGGCTGCCCATGGAGAAAGTACCGGTTAATATAGATCGTTACGGCAACATGTCGGCGGCTTCCATCCCCATATCACTTTATGAAAACGTTGAATCGGGCCCATTGAAGAAGGGCGATCTTGTGGCCCTGGTTGCTTTCGGTGCAGGATTAACTTGCGGCGGTGTGCTTCTTGAATGGTAATTATTTATCATGTTGCGGTGGCATAATAATTTATGGTTGCGGATAACAATTAAATTATACACCATGTTTGGAAAGGGTGAATTATAAAAAAGTGGGAAATGTGGCCTTTCTTTTTCCGGGGCAGGGAGCGCATTATATAGGGATGGGCAGGGATTTCTATAATGAATATAACGCGGCGCGAGAAGTATTTTGGCGCGCTGATGATATTTTAGGGTTCCCCATATCAGAGCTGATATTTGAAGGGGAAGAAGAAGAACTCTCGAGGACCGCTATAACTCAACCGGCCATCCTTCTGACGAGCATCGCCATCTTCAAAGTTTTGAAAGAAAGAGGTTTTACTCCGGATGCAGTTGCCGGTCTAAGTCTGGGTGAATACAGCGCTCTGGTTGCTGCGGGGGCGATTACTTTGGAAGATGCGTTGCCTCTGGTCCAGAAGAGAGGCGTTTATATGCAGGAGGCAGTTCCACAGGGGCAAGGGGCGATGGTGGCCATTATTGGAGCGAAGAGGGCGGATGTTGAGAATATATGCAAGCAGGCCTCCTCTGCGGGGATTGTCCAGCCCGCCAATTACAATTATCCCGGGCAGATTGTTATCTCGGGAGAATGCAAGGCGGTGGAGAAAGCGGTGGAGATTGCCAACAAAGATAAGTTGGCCGGGAAGATGGTCGCACTCAAGGTCAGTGCTCCATTTCATTGCGAGCTCATGCTTCCGGTTC
The DNA here is from genome assembly GCA_049277715.1 of Dethiobacteria bacterium. Lineage (GTDB taxonomy): Bacteria > Bacillota > Dethiobacteria > DTU022 > PWGO01 > JAAYSV01. The sequence goes on from JBASYW010000157.1 coordinate 8,192, forward strand.
AGAAGAAGCTTTCTGCCGAGCTGGATAAAATTGAAATCAAGGAGCCGTGCGTACCGATAGTCAGCAATGTATCGGCCCGTTTTATAACGGATCCCCATCAAATCAAAGATGCCTTGATAAAACAGGTTAGCAGTGCGGTAAGGTGGGAAGACTCTATCGTAAATTTGATTGATGCCGGATTTGATACTTTTGTAGAGGTCGGGCCGGGGAGAGTTCTGACCGGGTTCATGAATAAAATATCGAAGGAAGTACGCTCTTTAAATGTGGATAATGTTGAATCATGGGCACAGTTGAAGATAAAGATAGTGGAAGGGGGAAGTAGAAAATATGCGTAAACTCGAGGGCAAAGTGGCCCTGGTTACCGGCGGCTCACGGGGGATAGGCAGGGCTATAGTCAAGGCTTTGGCCAATGAAGGGGCATCATTGGCCATCAACTATCAGCAGAACAAAACGGCGGCACAAGAAGTGCTGGATATAATAGAAGCGGATGGAGGCCGGGGGATACTTATCAAGGGCAATGTAGCCGATCGTAAATCATGTGATCGAATGGTACTGGAAACTATTGATTATTATGGAAGGATTGATATACTTATCAATAATGCGGGTATCACCAGAGATAATATCATGGTGATCATGAAACAGGAGGAATGGGAGGACGTTATCAGGATAAACTTAACAGGGGTATTCAATTGTTGTCAGGCTGTTATCCGCCCTCTGTTAAAGCAGAAGAGTGGAGGACGGATTATCAATATATCCTCGATAGCCGGAATATATGGAAATAGCGGGCAAGCTAATTATGCCGCCTCAAAAGACGGGGTTATCGCGCTTACCAAGTCATTATCCAAAGAACTCGGTTCAAGGGGCATCACCGTCAATGCAGTTGCCCCCGGTTTTATCGAGACGGAGATGACTGCACAATTGTCTGATAAGATAAAAGAGGATTCTCTGAAAAGGATCCCTCTTGGAAGGATTGGCAGGCCCGAAGATGTTGCGGAAGCGGTATTGTTTTTTGCTGCTGAGGCCAACTACATAACCGGTCAGGTATTACCTGTTGACGGAGGGCTGGTTTTATAATATATAAAATTAGAGAAAGGAGGTGTAAATAAATTGGATGTTTTCGAAAAGGTAAAAGAGATTATTTCAGAGCAGCTGGATATTGATATCGATAAGATTATTTTAGACTCCACATTCGAGGAGATGGATGCCGATTCACTGGATTTGGTGGAACTGGTGATGGCTCTGGAAGAGGAGTTTGGTATTGAAATAACCGATGAGGAAATAGAAAGTATCAAGACTGTGGGTGATGTGGTCAATCATATTCGCTCAAAAATATAGTTCCTTTTCGCTCTTAATATAGTTTATGTTTAATATACAACCGGCCTTTTAATTGGTGAAGAGAAAAGGCCGGTAGTAGTATTCAAAGAGGTGTTATTGTGAAGAAAAGAAGGGTTGTGATTACCGGGGTTGGTGTTATATCACCAATCGGGAATAGCGTTGAAACATGCTGGGAAGCTCTTATCGGCGGGAAAAACGGTGTAGGTTTTATTACTCGCTTCGACACTTCTGATTTCTCCTCCAAGATTGCAGCTGAAGTTAAAGACTTTGATCCGACCATGTACATAGAAAAGAGAGAATCCAAAAAGATGGATAGATTCACGCAATATGCGGTTAATGCCGCCTTGCAAGCGTGGGAGGATGCCGGATTAAACAGAAGTAATAATCTCGATAAAGATAGATTGGGAGTATCGGTAGGGTCCGGAATAGGCGGCATCGGGACTTTTGAGGAACAGATGAAAATAATGATGGAAAAAGGGCCGCGCAGAATCAGCCCGTTCATGGTACCCATGCTCATTGCCAACATGGCCGCAGGTTATATTTCCATTATCCTGCAGGCAAGAGGCCCGCTCAATACGATGGTAACTGCCTGTGCAACCTCAACTCATTCGGTCGGTGATTCCTATCGGATTATCCAGAGGGGAGATGCAGATTATATGGTTGCCGGGGGTGCAGAGGCCGCGATCACGCCACTGGCTTATGGGGGTTTCTGTTCAGCCCGGGCCTTATCTACGTGCAATGATCGGCCCGAGGAGGCCTCCAGACCGTTTGATGCTCGCAGGGACGGTTTTGTAATGGGCGAAGGTGCCGGGGTTGTAATCATGGAGGAACTCGATCGGGCTCTCAAGAGAGGTGCCAAAATATATGGAGAAATTGTAGGTTACGGTATGTCCGGGGATGCCTACCATATCACTGCTCCCGATCCCGAAGGAAGAGGAGCTTTTTTGTGCATGAAAAGGGCTCTTGATGATGCCGGTCTGGATTATGAGAAGGTCGATTATATCAATGCACATGGAACTTCAACGCCCCATAATGATAAAATAGAAAGTTTCTCTATAAAAAAATTATTTGGTGAGCATGCTTACCGCCTGGCCGTAAGTTCCAATAAATCGATGTTCGGTCATCTTCTGGGCGCCGCCGGTGCCGTCGAACTTATCTCCACTTTGATGACCTTGAAGCATCAAATTATACCGCCTACAATTAACTACGAGCATCCGGATCCCGAATGTGATCTCGATTACGTACCCAATAAGATGCGCAGGGCTAAAGTTGATTATGCTCTATCGAATTCCTTTGGTTTTGGAGGGACCAACTCTTGTTTGGCACTGAAAAGATATGAAATTGAAAATGAAACTGTCAGGTGAGCAATTTGGTCATAGAGAAAGTCCAAAAATTATTGAAGAAGCTAGGATGGAATTACCATAACCTCGACCTGTATAAACAAGCATTGATTCATTCTTCCTATGCACATGAAGCCAACGATGTTTTGAATCATAATGAACGATTGGAGTTTCTTGGAGATTCCGTTCTTGAATTGATTGTCAGTGATTATCTGTTCAATACCCATCCTCTTATGACGGAAGGCGATCTGACCAAGTTAAGGGCGGAAATTGTCTGCGAAAATTCACTGGCAAAGATCGCTTTACGTTTAGATATAGGGCGATATCTCTCTTTGGGGAAAGGCGAGGCTGCCAGCGGGGGAAACACCCGCCCATCGATATTGGCAGATACTATTGAAGCACTTATCGGAGCTCTTTTTTTGGATCTAGGCTATCGGGCGGCTTATGATTATGTTCTGGCCATGTTAATGTCTGTTTTTAAGATGTGGGGCCAGGGAGGCCTGAACAGAGATTATAAAACATCGATTCAGGAGTATTTACAGTCACGTTATTCCATCACCCCCAGGTACAGGATTGTTGGCGAAAGGGGGCCGGATCACGACAAGGTATTTTCCGCTCAGATATTTCTGGGCAATAAAATCATCGGCACCGGATCCGGAAAGACCAAGAAATTGGCCGAGCAGGCGGCGGCGAAACATGCTTGGGAGAAGTTAACCCATGATCAAGGAAGCGATGACCTGTAAAGAAATAACATTTTATTGCTCCTAAACGATTATTCTTGATGAAGGAAGTTGCATCCTTTTATTAGAATATAATTAAGGAACCGGGCACAGGAGAAAGAAACAGAACGAAAATTTGCCTGCTTGAGTTTATTGGGGATTAACATGTAACAGATATGATTGCAAAGGGGTAATCAAGTTGTACTTAAAAAAAATCGAGATATTCGGTTTTAAGTCTTTTGCGGACAAAGCTACAATCGAGTTCTCTAGCGGGACATCGGCGATAATTGGCCCCAATGGATGTGGCAAAAGTAATATCGTGGATGCTATCAGGTGGGC
>JBASYW010000158.1:0-3741 GCA_049277715.1 Dethiobacteria bacterium
GCAATATATAGACGGAAATCTTCAACGTCATCAGTAAAATCTGCAGGGGCTGTTCCGCCAGATAACCGCCGTTGTAGATACCGCGCAGAATAAAGACAACAGCTGCAAAAACCGGGATGCTCAGGTAGATGGGACTGACCCGACGCTCGCTTTTCACAAGAAACAGGCCCAGGCCTGCCAACAGGATAATCTCTCCGGCAATCCATAATGCGCGTCCGCCGGGATATCTGTCTGCCTGAACCGTATAATCATTGGCATAAAAAACGAGCAGCCCCTTCTTCGACGCCTCTACCAGCCCCGGCCACCATTCTGCCGCAGGGGGCAGCCAGATCCACATCAGAAATGCGGCCAGAAGAAGGGCAATTACCAGGGCGGGGAAGGCGATTCCCAGCTTTACATTCCAGAGTTTATCCATAAAACCTGTTCTGCCCCGCATCCGCTGCGGACGGTCGGCAGATATTTTTTCAAGAGGAAATCCGGCCATAACACTGATTACAAAGAGCCCCAGATAAATGCCTGCCTGCGGGTAGCCCAGAGCCAAAATGCCGCAGATTAACAGTGAACCACAGCACAGATACGCGGCGCCCCGCCCCAGGAAGAAACGGCCATACAGCAAGAACCATCCGACGATGGCCGTCATCAAAATCAGGAATCCGCCCGTGGAAGGGGATAATACCTCGATAACGTGGTCGGCATTGAGGAGGTGCAGAACCGGGGACGCCATCTCCTGAAAAAACAGAGCCAGCCATTTAAATGAAAAGATACTCTCACCACGATAAAATGACAAATTTATCAGAAGATGTGTACCAAGAACAACCGTCGCCCCGTAAATGTACCGGCCCGCACGGGGGGGACAAAATAAATAGACGGCATGGCTTGAACCGGCCCACAAGACAGCTATCAGAGTAAAAACCGGATTGACCTTGAAAATTTCGGCTGTCGCCAAAATGAGAAACAGCACCGGTAAAAAGGTAAAGATCTGACGGGCGCCCTCCCCCGGCCGCATGCCGGCCGCTCTTTTTTTTCGGGCACCTGTTTCTTCAGCAGATGAGACCACCGCTTACAACCCCCGTCATGTCAATTAACTATAACCCCGTTATCCATCAATGGGTACAATTATTCCTGTTCAGGCGGAGACCACCTCAATGCCGATCCTCTCCAATGGCCCGACCAGAAGATCATCTTCTTTACCGGCAACCCCGCCAATCTCGTTCTGCCGGAGAACGAGCACCCGGCAGCCGCGGTAATGAGCCAGATAAAGATTCCTGATCAACACCTCATCGGCAAGTCTCGGCGTAATGACTACAATCATCGAGCCCCGGAGCAGATGGACGTTATATTTTGAAAGGATCAATCCAACCGGGATCCTGCTTCCCCGCTCCAATCGGGCCAACCTTTCCAGAATAAACTCCGGGGTCTGATGGCGCCCATAAAAACCGAGGTGCATATCGATACAGTCGGCGGAGATAAAACCGATCCGGGTATTGTTCTCCAGCGCCGCCCGGGCCAGGGTGGCCGCCAGGGAAATTGTAATCTCTTCGGTCGGCTCACCGTGCTCGTCAATTCCATGCACATCGGCATTTATATCGGGCATGATATACAGCATGCCCGTCGCCGTCAACTCATACTCCTTTACCTGCAACCGGTTATACCGTGCCGTTGCTTTCCACTCGATCCTGCGCAGGGGATCTCCGGGCAGGTAATCTCTCAGAGAATCCAGGCTGCTGTAATCCTCATATGCTTTCTCTTTAACTTTCGTTTGGCCAAAAGGTCTGTTCCGGGGAAACCGGTCATAGATCAACTCCACAAATTTCGGATAAACAACGACCTCTTCGTAACCCTGCCATCTTTCCCTGATGCACCCCATACCGAAAATATCATGACGATAAATATCCACATAAGGCAGGCGGTAAACTCCGCGCCGCAGGCAATCAACTTCCAGATCAAAATACTTCTTCTGCCGGGGGCCGATGGCCAGCTGCTGAACATATTTTTTCCGTCCCAGCCCCTCCGGCAGGGTGAGTATTATTTTCACATTCGACCACGGCAAAAAAGAATTGTTGGTCAGGACCATGCGTAACGATGTATTGCCCCCGGCATTAACCCGGATCTTCCCCCAGTTCATCTCCAGCACCAAAGGATCGGGAAAGAGCAACCACGGAAGACTGATAAACGTCACCGTCAGCATAGTATAAAAAGAGTAAATGATGGCCCGGTGGGGCATGAACAGATAGATAATGAAGAACGCCAGGGCCAGATAAAAACTCCACCACCACTGATTTAAATTTTTCGTTTCATAGAGCTTCCCCATGTCACGGGGACATGTCCCTTGACATAAAACGTTTTTTGGTTCGCCCGATCTGTCCGGCAATAACATGCCCGCTCCTCCTTAACCACCGTTTCTATATAGGAATATTTACCTCTTCCAGGATCTGATAAACCACATCTTCGCTCCTGATATTGCTAAAACGGGCCTGCGGACTGAGTACCAGACGATGGGCCAGAACCGGCACCGCCATCATCTTGATGTCATCGGGAATCACGTAGTCACGGCCTTCCATCAGCGCCCTGACCCGTGCGGCCTGGGCCAGAAATAACGAGCCGCGCGGACTACCGCCCAGATCCAACTCTTTCCTCTGGCGGCTGAGATTCATGATCTCCACGATATATTCCTTTAAAGAATATTCGATATTCACCCGGCGGCTGATCCGATATAACTCCAGCAACTCATCCGGGCCGGTAACCGGCTTCATGTTCTCCAGACCCTCTTTGATTATCTGAATTTCATCCATGATCTCTATCTCCACGGGCGGATCGGGATAATCCAGTGATGTACATAAAAAGAAACGATCCATCTGCGCTTCCGGAAGTGGAAAAGTGCCTTCATACTCCAAAGGGTTCTGTGTGGCAAGGACAATAAAAGGTTGGGGCAGCCTCCGTGTCTGCCCATCAATGGTAACTCCCGTCTCCTCCATCGCTTCCAACATGCTGGACTGCGTTTTGGGGGAAGCGCGGTTTATCTCATCGGCCAGAACAAACTGGGCGAAGATCGGCCCGGCACGGAATTCAAACTCCCCGCTTTTCTGATTAAAAACATAGGTTCCGGTTACATCTGCCGGCATCAGATCGGGGGTAAACTGGATGCGCTTGAAAGAACAGCCGCAGGCCAAAGCCAGAGCTTTTACAAGGGTGGTTTTGCCTACACCGGGCACATCGTCAAGAAGAATATGCCCCTTACTTATGATCCCGACCAGAAGCCTTTCCATAATTTCATGTTTTCCTCTGAAGACGGTACCGACCGCCGCACTTATCTCCTTTATCTTCCGTTGGCCCCAGAGAAGGTCACTTTCATCGTCCCACATGCCACCTTTTCCTGCTCCTGCGGATTTCTGCTCCATATTTTCCACGATCACAGCCCCCGATCATTTTTATATTCCATTTAATTATAATAACAACGGCAGATTAAAGCGAACTTAATTATTTTTAAAAAAATCGTATCAAGATACTATATGTTTTAAAAAGAACTCCACATAGCCTATTGCATCAGATTCTTCGCTGCGTTCAAGATGATAATAAAAGGACGCAGAATAACTCAATTGAGTGTATCTAAATGGCATATAAGGAAGGTACTTTGAAAGGCAGGTTTATTTTTTTAGGGAGCGACCAGCCCCTTGTTGTCATCCAAGAAAGAACGACCAACGGAAGCGACCCTTTTTCTGTGATCCAGAGGGAACAAGAGGC
>JBASYW010000159.1:0-24317 GCA_049277715.1 Dethiobacteria bacterium
AAGATCCTTCGCTTCGCTCTGGAAGACAAGATAAAATAAACGGAATGACAGGGTGGGGGCGCTCGGAATTTTCATGCGTTACCCGCACCACGATAAATGAAGGCCTGCCATCTTCAGGATAACGACGAAGCAGTTACTTTCATAGCAATGACACCCCTTTCTGTCATCCGGAGGGAGAGCTTTCTTTTTTTCTGTCATACGGAGGGAGCGTACGCGCCAGCGGAAGCGACCGAAGGATCTTAACCACTCTCGTCCCGCTATTATCACCCGGAACGTAATCACCCCGGCCCGACAGCCCGACGTTGTCTTGCCGGCCGCCTGCCCCCACATTTTATTCCCAAATATCCCTACAATAACTTTCACCAACCCATCCTCCCCATAAGATTTTACTCACAACCGTCCTCCCCCCAACGGCAAGGCTTTGGCCGCCGAACCCATCATATTTTTTCTCTAGCGGGCACATTCATAATTTTCTTGTTTTAAAGAGAAGCCTATGCTATGTTAAAAGTAAAAAACATCTGCATCAATGATGCCCGGAAAGGAAGCAAAAACCGATGAAGCTAAAAGACAAAATCGCAATTATTACCGGAGTGAGCTCGGGAATAGGCAAGGCCATAGCCATGCTCTTTGCAAAGGAAGGGGCCAATGTAGTCGCGGCGGCCAGAAGGAAAGAAAAACTTGATGAGATTGCCGGGCAAGCGGAAAAGCAAGGGCGCAGGATTATACCGGTATGCACGGATGTAGTGTTAAAAGATGATCTGGACAATCTAATCGACACCACGATGAAAGAATTTGGCAGGATTGATATTCTGGTCAACAACGCCGGAGTTATGGATGATTTTTCACCGGTGGCCGAAATAACCGATGAAATGTGGGAAGAAGTTTTAGCGATTAATTTAACCGCACCATTTCGTCTCTGTAAGCAGACGATACCTATCATGCTCGAACAGAACGGTGGAGTAATAATTAATATGTCTTCCATTGCCGGCCTCTACAGCACCAGGGGGGGGATAGCTTACGCCGTCTCCAAGCACGGCCTGGTCGTCTTAACCAGAAATACCGCCTTTATGTATGCAGATAAAGGGATCAGATGTAATGCCATCTGCCCCGGGGCAGTAGATACGGATATGATCCGGGGTTTTACCAATATCAACGAATACGGTATGGTTAAATGCCAATCCGGTGCGGCCAATGTGCCGAGAATGGGGACCACGGAGGAGATCGCCAAAATTGCGCTGTTTCTGGCTTCCGATGATTCCAGTTTTGTAAACGGGGTGGCCTTGGCTGCGGATGCAGGCTGGACCGCCTACTAGTAAGACCCGATTACCGTATGATCAATAATCTGCTCATAATCGGACTGTATCCTTACCGTCTTCAAATATACCATGCAAAACTAAAGGGTTTTTCCTTCCGGATGGAGTATAACAAAATATAAAATAATCGGTTGTGAGGTGTATCAGATGATTGCCGTAATGATTATCGTAAGAATCCTGACCATTATTCTGGGAATAACTATTACTCTTTTTGCCGTAGCCCTTATCTTCAACCGTCTCTTCCCCGCAGAAAAAAGATTGCGCTATAATCCATTATGGGTTCTTCCTGCAGTTATCTACGAATTTATTCTGGTCTGCGTTTATGTCGTCTTCTTCTTCTTTGGATTCATAACCATAAAGAGGAAATATCCGCCTTCACAAAAAACGCCGACGATCTTGCTGCACGGTTATGGTGTCAATAAACTATGTTTTGCTTATCTGTATCTCCGTTTAAAATCGGCCGGTGATACGGAGGTAATCCCCATCAATATCGGGCCGCTGTTTAAAAGCATCGAAGAACAGGCACATAATCTTTCCAAAAAAATCGAGGCCATCTTAACCGCGACGAAAGCGGAAAAAGTCAATATTGTCGCCCACAGCCAGGGCGGCCTGATCTCCCGGTATTACCTTCAGTTTCTGAAAGGCGATGAAAAGGTAGATAAGCTCATTACTATCGGTACGCCTCATTATGGAACGATGATTGCCAATCTAGGTGTAGGAAAAAACGCCCATGAAATGCGCCCCGGAAGTCCTTTTTTGGAACAACTCAACTCCAATCCGGATCTGGGAACAACCGCTCTACTCTCCATCTACTCTCCTACCGATACTTTTATCTTGCCGGCCCATTCTTCGGTCCCTCCCTTGGGAGACAGCCATATCACCGTTCCCCTGGGGCATATGAGCCTGCTGTTCTCACCGCGGGTCTTGCAGACCGTAAAAACATTTTTGGGCCGGCCCGCCGGTTATGTTCATGGACGGAGAAGAAGTTCTTCCCCGGGGGAGAAAATTATAACCAAATAAAGATAAAATAGCGAAATATTATCGCCGACGGTAGGCCCGATATAAGATAAAAGTTATCGTGCCAAAAACAACGAGGAGAAAAACCGGCAAGAAGGCGGCATCCAACTTCTCGATCTGGCCCAAAGCAACCCGTATCGTGGTCCTGGTAATATAAGCAAAGCACCATATCAACTCGACCTTCAACCAACCTAGCAGGTCGGACATCAGCCGATATTGCGTGTAGGCATTCTCTGCAGTTATCTTCCAGGGATAATTGCCCAGATAGGGAAACCGGCGGATCAGACTGAACAGAAGATAGAAAAAAAAGGCGGTCACCGGCAACATTAATAGGCCATTCTTGTGCCCGTAACCATCGGGTATTCCTGCGGCATTGAAATGGGAGGGGATCGTCTCCGGCAGAAGGTCCCAGGCTTCAATGATCAGCCCAATCATGAGCACCATCCCCATCAGGGAAAATATCTCCAGGACACGATCCAAATTATTGAAAGGGATTTTAATTGCCGGTCGGTTGATTATCTGTTTTCGGCTGATCTTTCCTGCCCTCCCTAAAAAAGCTCTACCCGCTCCAATTATCCCTTGATAGTTCCGTCATGAGGGTCCAGATGGGTAGTCACCTGGCAGTTAATATTTTCTTCCAGTCTATCCTGCACCAGGTGAGCAATCTCATGTGCCCGATGGAGGCTGGTGCTTCCATCAACCTTGATATGCAACGAGATGAATTTGTGCACACCATAATCGTGAACCTCCAGATCATGCACATCCAAAACTCCTTCTACCTTCAACGCCTCTGCTTCAAGATGCTCGAGCAGATCGATATCCGGCGAAGCACCGATAATTTTATGGCCGGCATGGTAGGCAATCTCCCCGCCGGTATAGATGATAAAACCGGCGACACAGAAAGCGCCCACCGGATCAAGCCAGCTGATCTGAAAATAACTGCCACAGACCGCCGCCACCACCAGAAGTGAAGTAAAAGCGTCGCTGCGGTGATGCCAGGCATCGGCGATCAATGCTTCCGAGTCAATCAATTGGCCGAGACTCGCGGCAAAACGGTACATCAGCTCTTTCAGGACCACCGAGAAGACGGCTACGATGATGGCTACCAGACTTGGCTGCATCATGGTCCCGGAAAGAAGGCGCCGGTAGGCATCGATGATAAAGCCGATCCCGACTCCGATCAGGGCCACGGCGACAATCAGCCCTACCAGGTACTCAATCCGCCCATGACCGTAAGGATGCCTCTGATCCGGTTCCTTGCTTGAGAGTTTAAAACCGATAATCACCACGGCCGAAGTCAGGATATCAGAGGCGGTATGCACGGCATTGGCCAGCAGTGAAACACTGCCGGTGGCGATACCGACAACAAACTTCAACAGGGCCAGTATGGCGTTGCCGATAATACTTACCCAGCCGCCGATATACCCGATCCGCAGTCTTTCTTCCGGCCGGTTGACATCCCGGCCGCCAACCACGATTCGTCTAAAAATACCACCCGAGTTTTTCATCTCAGAAACCTCTCTTAAAAAAAATGGGCCTTCTGTCCCACTGGCCGCAAAAACCGACCAGCTGCAAAAAGCCCGGCTTCACCGGTTTTACCGGCAGCCTGTTCCTTATTAATATACTATGCAGAACCCCATGATTCAACCCTTTTTTTTGTTTGATGTTATTATAGCCCGAAAAAGGGATCCTGCCTGATGGAAAACCGGATACCCATCGGCATCGCCACACCGCCTTTAGAAGGATATTATCAATAACAGGTTGAATATATTTAAAAGGTTAAAGGATTGATATTTAATAGTACCTATTAAATTGTTATTGGAAAGGAGAACCCCATGGCTAAAAAAAATGTTTATTACCGTGAAGTAAAGCAAGGCATCCCCAGTCTGGTAGATGATAAAGGCATGTTCAATTTTGGAACCTACAACCAACCGATCCCCAAAATCAATATGCTGGATGCAAAGAGACCTCTGGGATTCCGGGCTCCGCGGTGGTATAAAAAATTTAGGTTGAAAGAGTGGGAGGCATTTCAGGCCGGCAACAAAGACGTATTTATCTTTGGAGCCGTTTACAACGCCAAGGCCAACGGATATGTCCTGCTGGCGGTATATGATCGCCGAAATGAAAAGTTTTATAATTATGAAAAAATCATGCTCAGTTTTAAAATTAAAAATGCTTCCGGCCTTTTCAACAGTGTCTCCGTAGGTGAGGCCAAAAACTACTACCTTGCGGTTAAAAACAATCTGGAAAAAGACGAGATCTACGTGGAAGGAAAGATAGGACCGCAGGATGATCTTCCGGTTACCAGGTTGAATATAAAGGCTTACCATACCGGCGAACCGATCGTAATATGCCAGCCTTTTGCCCCGAACAGGGCTCTTTACTCCCATAAGAACCTGATGCCGATGGAAGGGTTTATCGCTATCGGAGATGAACAAATACAGTTTGACAAAGATGATGCCCGCATGGTTTTGGATGACCATAAAGGATATTACCCCTACGAGATGAAATATGATTGGGTCACCGGTTTTGCCAAAGATGAAGAAGGGAACGACTTTGGCTTTAATTTAACGGACAACCAGATACTGAACCATGAAAAATACAATGAAAATTGCCTGTGGCTCAATGGCAAGATGAATGTGCTGCCGCCAATAAAAGTGGAGAGATTTTATGAAAAGGAAGAGAAGTGGCATATCACGGATAAGTATGGGATGGTAAATCTCTGGTTTTATCCGGAACCGAAAGCTTTTAAAGAGGTTAAACTTAACCTGTTGGTAGTTCGTTCCGATTACGAAGCCCCCATGGGTAGGTTTAAGGGATATTTTCAGTTGAAAGATAAGAAGATAAATGTTGAGAACTGCTTTGGTATGGGGGAAAAAAAGAAGATCAGAGTTTAATCATTTTCAGGTTGTTATCGGCCGACCAGGCTTTATAATAAAAATATCATCATGCAGGCATACGGCCAAGCAAGCCAGGCCATGCAAATCACACAACAGTGATTGCACCGACTATAGTATTACAGTCAACAAAATGGAGGTTCAACAATGAAATATGAAAAATTATTTGAGCCGGGTGAAATAGGGCGTTGTTGGATTAAAAACCGTATCATCATGGCCCCGATGGGCAATATCAACATGGCCGACCCGATCGGCAGACCGCTTCCCAAAATGATCGATTATTTTGCCGAGAGGGCCAAGGGCGGTACCGGGCTTTTGATTACCGGTCTCATTCCGGTATCGCAGGGGATCGACCCCACCGTTTCAGAAGATAATGATACCACCTACTTCCCACGCATTGACGGCTCCTCACGGACCCGACTTTCCGGATGGCGAGATCTTACCGCGGCGGTACACTCCTTTGACTCCAAAATTTTTATTCAACTGACCGCCGGGCTGGGGCGTGTCGGCTCACCCGAGGTGGCCTTGAAAGGCAAGATTTTAAAATCGGCCTCCATAAACCGTAACTTTTATGTGCCTCAACTCCCCCATATCCCTTTTACCGGCAGGCAAATTAAAAAAATCATTAAAAATATGGGACAGAGTGCCGTTAACGCCAAAGTTTCAGGATTTGATGGGGTGCAGCTCCATGGGCATGAAGGGTACCTGATGGACCAGCTCACTTCACTGCCCTGGAATAGAAGAAAGTGGGGGCGCTACAAGAACAGGTTTCAGTTTGGCATCGATACCGTCAAGGAGATTAAACGGATCTGCGGTAAAGATTTCCCCATAATTTACCGGATCGATCTAACCCAGGCATTGCAATATGCCTATGGGGATAAGGTTTTTAAACGTAATTTTAAAGGAAAAGAACGTGTTATCAAAGAAGGCCTTGCTTTCTGCAAAGCGTTGTGGGAAGCCGGGGTCGATGCTTTCGACGTGGATAAAGGATGTTATGACAACTGGTTTTATCCACATCCGCCGGCTTATTTTGTAGATCAGCCCTATGTGGATGAGATTGCCGTGGCTTTAAAAGAATTCTTTGCTCAAGAGAATATTCCGGCCAAAGTGATCGCCGTGGGCAAACTCGGCAAACCCGAGGTGGCGGAAAATGTTCTGGCCGAAGGCAAAGCCGACTTCATCATGCTGGGACGCCCCCTTCTCGCCGATCCTTACTGGCCACAGAAGGCCAGGGAAGGGCGCCCAAAAGAGATTGTTCATTGCATCGGCGACCAGGAAGGATGTATCCAGTCGTTTATTCTGGGCGGACATCCATGCTGTACCGTCAATCCTTATACCGGGTTCGAAGATACCAAAAAACTGGAGAAAACCGATCTCCGTAAACGGGTTGCCGTCGTCGGGGCGGGGCCCGGAGGTTGTGAGGCGGCCAGGACGGCATTCTTGAGAGGGCATGATGTAACCCTATTCGAGAAAGAAGCACACGTGGGCGGACAACTCTATTTAAGCAGCAAGTTGAAAATCAAGCATGACGTGGCCAGATACATCGAGAATCTTCAGTATCAGATGGATCAATACTCCAAACAGGGACTTGAAATTCGTTATCAGGCCAAGGCCGAGCCAGAGATGTTGCAGGATTTTGACGTGGTAATTTGCGGCAACGGATTAAAACCTCTGTCCCCTCCTCTGGAGGGGCTGGAGAAGATACCGCATCAGGAAGCGCGTGAATTGTTAAAGAACGATCTGCAGGTGCCCGAACAGGCCCGCCGGGTGACGGTGATCGGCGGCGGGTTGGTTGGCTGTGAGGTCGCCTACTCGTTGGCCTATGAAAAGGGCCTGACGGTAACCGTGATCGAGATGCTGCCCCACTTGATGGAAGGGGTTGTCCATGCCAACCGGGGGATGATGCTCTGGCTGATGATGGGGGCCGGGGCGCCCACCGATCGCCGGGAAGACCGCCTGAAAACCCCCATAAAAGTGTATAACGCCTCCAGGGTATTTCGCATTTCAGAGAAGAAGGTCCACATCCAGGCCAATCGCAGACGGCCGGCCCCCTATACACCCTGGACGACACTGATTCCGGAAAATGTGCATAATCCTTTTGCTCTGAAACTGAACCCCGACAATCTTGAAGAGATGGCGATCGATACAGACTTTATCGTCTTATCTACCGGAGGCCGTGCCGACAGAGAGCTCTATGAGAACCTGACGCGCAATGCCGGTTCAAGAGAGATCTACTGTATCGGTGATGCCCGGGAACCGGCCCGGGCATGGGAGGCGATTACCGAAGCCAATGAGGTGGCCCGGCATATCTAGGAGAAGCCGGGGCCCGATATACAAGGCAACACCTTACCCCCTTCCCTGAACGGGAGGGGGTTTTTTATATTTACCAATCATTGCTTTCGGGCTTTTTTCATGTTAATAAATGTGCGGAACTGCGAAAAAGGATTGGCTGCAAACACGTTTTTTAAAAAATTGGGGACAAACTTGAGCATCTGGCTTATCTTTTCAAACCCGGCAGGATCTGTTACGGACAGGGGTGCGTATTTTACCCCGAGAGCATCAAGAATTCGATGGAAGGAACGGAGCCTATATAGAAAATTATCATAGTTTTTATGCGGAGGATCGGTCCATGACAACTCGCTGACGGCGCAAACACGGGGGAAACTCATGTAGTCTATCTGCTCCCTGTCTTCAATATATTCAGTCCATAAAGGTGTTTCGACACCCATGATCTTATGCCGGAATTTATCATCCACGCCTTCCGGGACGGGATCAAATTCATAGACCGCTCTCAGACTGTGCATGGCAAAGGGGTAATCAAGATACAACGGGGTAAATTTGGAGATGATGGTCTCCCTTCCCCTGTTGATCTCCTCAATAACTCTCTGCGGTGTCTTCCCGTCCGACCAGTACTGACAGATAGCCCTCTCGTCCAGAAAACCGCTGTAGATACTCTCGTTCCAGACAATGGCTTTCTTTCCCTTGCCGCTTAAATATTCAACTATTTTATTGGTGAAATAACCCTGCAGCGCTTCCAGATCAGGCAGTTTTTCCCCGGCCATGATCTCCCGGCAATGAGGGCAGGCAGCCCAGTGGCTTTTTTCGGCCTCGTCACCGCCGATATGGATGTACGGCGAAGGGAAAAGGGCCGTTATCTCATCAAGCACACCATGGATAAATTCATAAGTTGTCTCCTTTCCGGCACAGGCGATATCACTCTTGATGCCAAACGAAGTGGCCACCGGGATCTGCTTTCCATCGCAGCCAAGTTCCGGATAGCTGGCGATGGCCGATGTAAAATGGCCGGGCATATCAATCTCGGGTACGATGGTCATAAAATGCTCGGCGGCGTATTTTATGATCTCGGCCAGATCTTCCCGGGTTAGATAACCTCCGTGCGGGGTCCGATCCCCCAATGTCTGACTGCGCTTTGAGCCGGTGGTGATAAGGTTGGGGTATTTTTTCATCTCTACCCTCCACCCCTGGTCATCGGTGAGATGAAGATGGAAGATATTGTACTTCTGCAATGAGAGCAGTTCAATCAACCTCAGTATCTCCGCCCGATCAAAAAAATGCCTGACGATATCGAGCATATAACCTCGGTAGCGAAATCGGGGACGATCATTGATTTCCAGTGCCGGAATCACTGCTCTTTTATCTATATAGCAATCAAAAATAATCTGTTTTAAAGATTGCACCCCGTAAAATAAACCCCTATCGCCGTTTGCTCTTATCGAGATATTATTTTCTTTTATTTTAAGGCAGTACTCTTCGTTATCTTTAATGTCCGGGTCAATGATAAACTCCACCGTATTAACGGCCTGTTCATCGATTTCCATGTTTATACCGTTCAGAAATTTGAGCAGATTTTTCCCGGCAAAAAAACCGCAGCGGTCATCGACTACCTTGATGCGATCCTCCATGGTAAAGGGCTTGGCGCTTTTATCCATGACGATGCTGTTTGGTTGGGGAATGATATTTATTCTCATTGTCTATCGTTGCCTCCCGCGCCTATCAGGAAATTGTTTGTTTAACCGTTATACTCATTTTATATCACAAACTGTCATTATCTACAAAACCATGGCCAATAAAGGATCGTGCCGGGGTACTGCAGGTTTATTAATAAGTCTCTCCGGAGCGTGTCTTGCAATGCTGACGTGGTAACGCCTGCTTCCGGCATCTGTGCTTGTAGTTCATCTATGATGGAATCCAATTCACCCGACTGCCTTTGTGTAAGCCTTACCCTTAACATGCTACATTGTTGCCGGGTTGTGTGATTGCCACATGAAAAATCTACTGCAAAATCACCTTTTTAATGATTTAATTAATCTATCGTACCATTCGATATCAGAGTTATAATTACCAGCCGCATCATACTGGTATGTAACTTCGCTCTGGTCGGGATGAATGATTTTGGTTAACCACCCTGCAGCATCATATTCATAAAACCGTACCTTACCCCGACCATTGGTTTCGGAGGCAACTTGGTCAATATCGGTATAGGTGAATAACCTCGTTATTAAGAGGATCCGTAATTACGGATTTACGACCCAGGGAATCATATTGATAAAAGGTTGTATGCCCGTTCCCATCGGCAGATGATGCCAGGCTACCTGACAAATCATAAGTGAAAGATCTCTCCCATTTGGCCCTTATGCGTTCCCGAGTTACCTGAAGCATGATTACCTTACAGGCAGGCGGCCTTATATCCGCTTCCCGTTTCCGTGGCGGTTATTACAGCGGTCCCTGGGGAGACGGCTTTTACTTCTCCTCCCTCGGTTACCGTGACTACCAACGGTTTGCCCAAAAATTTATTAATTAATTCCTTTATATGATAATTTTTCACTTTACACTCTCCTGCTTAAAACACCATCTATTCCCAATTTTTCGGGCTCTCTGATGAAGTCTTTAACACGGGATACCGGAACCAACAAATTACGCCGGTGGTAACGGATTTTAAGGCACAACATAATGGGCGGGGGGAGGATGGATAGAGATATTACTCGTATCTGACGATATGCGGTTTAATATCGAGACGTTCCAACATCCGGACGAAATCCTGATAAGTAATCCTATCCAGAGGTTTGTCAATCAAAGCAACCAGGATGGCCTCGATCACGTTTACCCCAAACGATCGGCCGTCTATTTCGGGGGTGGTGGTCATGAGGATACGGATACCTCTCCGGCCGAGTTCCTCGACTTCTTTTGAGGTTACCGTATTGGTAATAATGATCTTTCCTTCCATACGTGGAGGTAGATACTGGTAGATGTAGTGGAAATCACCGGCTACAATGTCTGCTCTATGGTAATATTTCTGAAATTTAAGTTTCGGATTTGCCCTCTCCTCCTCCCGGTTTACATTCTGCTTCTGGCCGGTCGGATACAGCCAACTGAATGGAAGTCTGGTCAGTATGGGCATCAGCACCGGTGCCAGAAGGTAGATTGATCTGAGTGAATGGAGCGGGATATTCATACCGGTGCTGAACATCAGGTCGCCATACACCATCTTGCAACCCAGTTCTTCAAAGGCACGCCCCATACCGATACGGTCAATAACACAGACGACAAATACATTTTTGCCGGACAGGGGCAGATGCCCGATCTCGGCGGCATATTTTACCGCATCGTATTCGAGGGTGCTCTTGAGAATAGTGCCATCCACCAACGGGGTTTTTTTTGCAGCGGCGGAGATGATCCGGGCATCACGAAAAACATATTTCCTGCCCACCCCGGCCATATAGAGATCGATGCCGCCCATCCCGAAAGCGTCCACCCGGCCATCCAACTTCTCGATCAACTCAATCGCTCTACCGATGTCGCCGTCTGTCCCGATCCTCTCCACGAGGATATCTTCACCCAGCAAATTGATCCTGGCCGAGTGGTTGCGAGCGGATGAGCCTATGCTTACACTGATAACACGTTTCATGGGCAATCAGCGCCTCCCCTTATCGTCTCTTTTTCATTTGAAAGCCTAAACCAAAAAACAAAGTCGATATTTTTGATTATTTCAGTTTCCCCATGGACCCTCTTTACCCAGAAACGATAGCTTTCCGGAATGGGAGAGGCCTCCGATCCTGGAAGCAAACAAGTCTTGAAAGCAAATAAGCCGCTGCCACTGCCGGCATAATAACACAGGCGGATTTTAGTGTCAATTGAGAATAAACTTTGCATTTTGTTGTTTTATGCCTGATGTTGTTACATTTTATATTTTATCATATTATTATCGTCCTCCATTTCAATGAAAAGAGACCGATCCGGATCTGTCAAAAAAGTGCTGCCAATTCGAAATTATCTATATTTTGACTATCTAATGCGGGTACTTTTTAAAAGAAGGTTATCCCATAATCGCAAGAGAAAATATAGATAAGAAATTTATATAATATATGCTGAAGACAATTTTTTCATAAGTCTGCCCGGCACAATAAATAATAGAAACAACAGGTAATATGGAAAGTGGTGAGGCTTTTGACGGTAAAAATCGTAGAATCAATCAGGAAAGAGGAAAACCGGGCTGAAGAAACAATCCGGGAAGCACGGCAGAAGGCACGTCAAAAATTGAAAAATGCTGACGAAAAAGCAATGCATCTGCTTGAACAAGCCATCGCCGATGCTCAGGGCCGGGGCGAGAAGATGTTACGGAAGGCGGAGGAAGAAGCTCGGCTGGAGGCTGAAGGTATAGCCGAAGCGCATCAAAAAAAAATAGCGCAAATAAAAGAGAGCGCCCGGGAGCGGCTTCCGGAAGCTGCGGCCATGATTAAAGAGAGGATTGTGAACATTCATGCCCCTAGTTGAGATGCAAAAAATATTCCTCTTTGCTCACCGGCAAGAAAAAGATAGGGTCATCAATCTATTGAGGGATCTGGGAACCGTAGAATTGGTGGATTTGAAGGAGAGCAATGCATGGGAGAAAGTAGAATCTTTACTGGTACCTGAACAGGCCGACGAAGAGGTGGCCCGTTTGGAATCCCGGCTCGGCGAGGTCCGTTACTGCCTTGATTTTCTCCAGAGGTATTTCCCGGAAAGGAAGAGTTTTATCCAGCAGTTTGTAGGTGCAAAAGCAAATTTATCTTCCCGGGAGTACGAGCAGTATATCTCCAACCATGAGAAAATCAAGGATATCTACCGGGCGTGCCGGGCCATAGATGAGAATTTGAACGAGTTACGCAATGAAGAAACTCGTAGCCGCAATATGTTGTTGGGACTGTCTCCATGGGCTGATTTTTCACTGCCGTTGGAAGAGGTCACAGACTCAAAACGGGTGTGCATGCGTCTGTTTACGGTCCCCACAGAAAACCGGCCATCCCTGCAAGATTCTTTGGCCCGGACGGCTCCCGATCATTATCTAAAACTCATTTTTACGGATAAAGATCAATCCTGTCTCTTCCTTGTTTTCCTGACAGAAGATATGGAGCCGGTGCAGGAGACGTTAAAAGAAGCAGGAGTGGCGGAGATCTCTTTTCCCGGTATTTCAGGCACGACGGCGGAGGCGTTGGAGGCCTTAAATAAAAAGCTGGCCGGGATACAGGATGAAAGAGACGCTCTGGTAAAAAAGGTGGAAGAACTTCTAGATCACCGCCTTCATTTAATGGCCTTCTTTGATTATCTTGAAGCGGAACGGGCCCAAAAAGAGGCGGTAAACAACCTTGCCCGGACAGAGACATCATTTTTAATGGAAGGGTGGATTCCGGCCTCACAGGTCTTTAACCTGGAAAAAGCCTTGGCCGATAAAACAGAGACGGCTATTTTAACCGCCCATGATCCGGGTCCGGAAGAAAAAGTGCCGGTGTTGTTGCAGAACAGACGGTACGCGGATCCCTTTGAATTTGTGACCAAAATGTACAGCACCCCCGGCCAACATGAACTTGACCCCACACCGTTAATGGCCCCCTTCTTTTTTATCTTTTTCGGCATTTGCCTTTCCGATGCGGGGTACGGTATTGTTTTATCGCTGATAGCCCTCTTTGCCTTTCGCAAATTAAAATTGGAAGGAGCGGGCAGGCAACTTATCAAACTTCTTTTTTTAGGCGGGATCTCCGCTCTCATATTTGGAGCCTTGATGGGCAGTTGGTTTGGTGATCTGATCGGACTTGAGCCACTATGGTTCAATCCTCTCGATGATCCCATGGGCATGCTCATCTTCTGTTTTGGATTGGGGATAATCCATATTTTCTTCGGCATGGGGGTAGCCGCCTATCAGAGTATTAAAAACGGGAAGATCCTCGATGCCATCTTCGACCAGGGTTTCTGGTTTGTCTTCCTGATAGGGCTGATCTCCCTAGCTTTCCCCCAATTCAGCGAGATCGGAAAATGGGTGGCCATTGGCGGCGCGGCCGGTCTGATCCTTACCCAGGGGCGCAAACAGAAAGGCATCTTTAAAAAATTTTTTGGCGGCCTGCTGAGCCTCTACGATGTTACCGGATATCTCAGCGATGTGTTATCGTACTCACGTCTCTTTGCTCTGGGCCTGGCCACCGGCGTTATCGCTTCGGCAATCAACACCATGGGCGGCCTTCTGGCCACAAGCTTTATCGGTATCATCATCATGATCATCCTGCTGATCGGGGGGCATCTCTTTAACCTGATCATCAATACTCTGGGCTCGTATGTTCATACCAGCCGTTTACAATATATCGAGTTTTTTGGCAAGTTTTTTGAGGGTGGAGGCAGATCCTTCAAACCTTTCGGCAAAACATCAAAATTTGTAGAAATTATCGAAGAAAGAGAGGCATAAAAGTTATGTCAGGAATCGTATTAGCGTTTTTAGGAACTGCTTTGGCAGTAGGCTTGGCAGGCATAGGTTCGGCCATGGGAGTCGGCATCGTTGGTGAAAGCGCCGCCGGCGTTATTACCGAAGACCCTGATAAATTCGGCCAAACTCTCTTGCTCCAGGCCCTCCCCGGCACACAGGGGATTTACGGGCTTCTTATCGGTTTCCTTATTATGCAGAAAATTGGTGTTATCGGAGCCGGCCTGATCGACATTTCGGTGGAACAGGGATTTGCCATTCTGATGTCATCTCTGCCCATTGCCATTGTAGGCTTCCTCTCCGCTATTTATCAGGGGCGGGCGGCATCCGCCGGAGTGGGCCTTATTGCCAAGCGCCCGGAAGAGCTCGGCAAGGCGATCGTCTATGCGGTCATGGTCGAAACATATGCCGTGTTAGCCTTGCTGGCCTCGGTCTTGCTGCTCCTGGGCATAGGGTTATAGGGGATTTCTGTAGAAGGGGGTTATAAGTGATGGAAAATGGAGCGGAAAGGATCTGCCGGCGTATTCAGGCCGATATCCGGGAAAAGGTGGAAGAGATCGCCGCCGAGGCGACCCGGAAATCGGAAGCAATTCTCGCGGATGCCGAAAAAGAGGCCCGTAAGCAACAAGAGCAAATTCTTGAACGCATGCAGAAAAAAGCCGAGGAACAGAAACGGCGTATCCTGAGCATGGCTCAACTCGATGCGCGCAAAGAGGTGCTGGCAGCCAAACAGGAATTGATCAACGATGCTTTCAATCAGGCACTGGATATGCTTTTCAACCTTGATCCGGCTGCTTATCTCGAGATCCTGCGCCGGATGCTGTTATCCTCCATCAAAACAGGTGAAGAGGTCATCATCCTTTCCCCGCGTGATAAGAGCAGAATCCCTGATGATTTCTGGAATGAGCTTAACCGGGAGCTTGCCGCCGCCGGGTACATAAATAAAATTTCCCCGGGCGAGGCCGACCCCAACATTTCGGGCGGTTTTATTCTGCGTGCCGGCGGGATAGAGATCAATAACTCCTTTGGTTCACTTCTGGAAATGTATCGGGATGATCTGGAACCGGAGGTGGCTGCACTTCTCTTTGAGGAGTAATAAGCATCTGCACAGGGGAGGGAAGGAGACAGAAGGATGCCTGTGAATGAGACCACATTTGCATATGCAGTAGGGCGGATCAGAGCACTGGAAACCCGTCTTTTGGATAAAAGCAGATTTGACCGCATGGTGGAAGCTGCTTCCGGAGAAGAGGCTTTAAAAGTAATGTCGGAAACCGATTATGGCGGATCTATAGCTGAATTGGACCGGGTCCATGACTTTGAAATAATACTGCAGGAAGAGCTTAAAAGAACGTTTGCGCTGGTGAAACAGATATCTCCTCAACCCCATCTGATAGATTTGATGGGCTTGAAGTATGACCTTCATAACCTCAAGGTCTTATTTAAAGCCAAATATCTGGGCAAGTCCGGCGATGACATCCTTTTTCCGGTAGGGACAATACCACTCGACAAACTTAAAGCGATGATGGCCGGGGATGATTTTCAGGATCTGCCACCCTCTCTGCGTATGGCGGCTGAACAGGTGGCGGAGGAGTTTGTTATCTCCCGTGATCCCCAGGTAATCGATCTTCTTCTGGATAGGGCTTATTATGATACGTTGATTACGATGGCGCGAAAAGAGCGCATTGATATTCTGGAAGGCTTGTTTGTACGGGAGGTGGACCTGACCAATATCAAAACCTTTCTGCGGGTCAAGCGCATGGGGCGTAACCGGGATTTTTTCAAGAAAGCATTCCTGCCCCACGGTAATATTACGGTTGATTTCTTTTTGGGCCTGCTGGACGAACCGTTGGAAATTTTGGCCGAGCGCCTGGCGATGAGCGACTATGCCACCGTCGTTAGCGAAGGGGTACGTGAGTGGCAGGAGAAAGGAACGATCACCCGTCTGGAGAAATTATCCGATGACTTTATCACCGCCTACCTCCAACAGGGGAAGGCAAGGCCCTTTGGCTTGGAGCCGCTCATCGGTTACCTGCATGCCAAAGATATCGAAATCAGGAATATCCGTATGATTATGGTCGGTAAAATTAACGGATTGCCTATTGAAGCGATCAGGGAGAGATTAAGAGATGTCTACCTATAAGATAGCGGTTATTGGTGATCAGGATTCCATCCTGGGGTTTAAAACCTTGGGCGTAACAACGTTTCCTGTAACTAATGCTCATGCCGCACTTGCGGTCTTGAAAAAAGTCGTTAAGCAGGATTACGCCATTCTTTTTATTACCGAGGAAATCATCCGGCACCTCGAAGAACCGGTGGCCGAATTGAACAAACGTCTCTTGCCCGTGGTTGTACCGATCCCCAACAACAAGGGGACCCTGGGCTGGGGAATGGGCAAAATAAAGGAAAACGTGGAGAAAGCAATCGGTGCTGATATCTTATTCAAGAAAGAGGGTTGATAACTTGGGAGACGGCAGAATAATCAAAGTGTCCGGCCCGCTGGTAGTTGCTGAAAATATGGGCGATGCCCGTATGCACGATATGGTCAGGGTAAGCGACGAAAGATTGCTGGGCGAGATTATTGAGATACGGGGAGACAGGGCTTCAATCCAGGTATATGAAGAAACCGGCGGCCTGGGGCCGGGTGCACCGGTATATAATACGGGTGATCCCTTGAGTGTGGAACTGGGTCCGGGGCTTATCGAGGCCATCTTCGATGGTGTGCAACGCCCTCTGAACGTTATCTGGCAGAAAGTCGGTGATTATATCACCAGAGGAGTGGAGGCTCCGGCTCTGGATCGGGAACGAAAATGGAATTTTGTTCCCCGCGTTAAAGAGGGAGATCAGGTTGAACCCGGAGATATAATCGGCTCCGTGCAGGAAACCACCCTGGTAAATCATCATATCATGGTGCCTCCGGGCACATCCCCCGGCAAAGTTGTGGAGATCTCCGGCGGGGAATTTACCATTACCGATGTTGTTGCCCGCATCGAAACACCCCGGGGTATCGTTGAGCTGACGATGATGCAGAAATGGCCCGTAAGAAAAGGGCGCCCTTACAAGGAAAAGTTGGGGCCTCGCATTCCCCTGATAACCGGGCAGAGAATTCTTGATACCTTTTTCCCGGTAGCCAAAGGAGGTACTGCTTGCATACCCGGCCCGTTTGGCAGCGGCAAGACGGTCACCCAACACCAACTTGCAAAATGGGCCGATGCCGAAATCGTGGTTTATATCGGCTGTGGCGAACGTGGAAACGAGATGACTGACGTGCTCATGGAGTTTCCGGAATTGAAAGACCCCGAGAGCAATGAGCCGTTGATGAAGAGGACGGTACTCATCGCCAATACGTCCAATATGCCTGTCGCGGCCCGGGAAGCCTCGGTTTACACCGGCATGACCATCGCCGAATATTTCCGGGATATGGGGTACAGCGTGGCTCTGATGGCGGATTCCACCTCCCGTTGGGCCGAAGCGCTTCGGGAGATCTCCGGCCGTCTGGAGGAGATGCCCGGAGAGGAAGGTTACCCCGCTTACCTTGGTTCACGGGTGGCCGATTTTTATGAGAGAGCCGGCAGAACGATCAATCTGGGCCGTGACCATCGCGAAGGCGCACTTACGGTAGTCGGAGCCGTCTCGCCCCCCGGCGGGGACCTTTCGGAACCGGTAACTCAGGCAACCTTGCGTATCGTCAAGGTGTTCTGGAGTCTGGATGCCACTCTCGCATACCGTCGCCATTTTCCGGCGATCAACTGGCTTCTGAGCTATTCACTCTACCAGGAAGATATCGATCCCTACCTGCGCGAGCTTCTCGGTGACAGGTGGATCGAGATGAGGCGTGAAGGGATGAGAATACTGCAGGAGGAAGCTGAACTCGAGGAGATTGTCAGGCTTGTAGGTATCGATGCCCTCTCTGCCCGGGAGAGACTGGTGCTGGAGACCGCCAAGTCTATCCGGGAAGATTTCCTGCATCAGAACTCCTTCCATGAAGTGGACACCTACACTTCCATGCAAAAACAATCCCGCATGTTGGAGCTGATCCTCAACTTCCACCACCAGGCTTTGAAAGTGGTGGAAAAAGGCGAGCTGGATCTTGATTTGGAGAAACTTTTTACGCTGCCGGTACGCGAACGGATTGCCCGCGCCAAGTATGTAACGGAAGAGAATATCAACCAACTGGACATTATCGATGATGAAATAATAACACAGATATCCGCAATGAACGGGGCAGGAGGGGAGATGGATGCTTAAAGAATACAGAACGATTACGGAGATAGCCGGGCCATTGATGCTGGTGGAAAATGTAGAGGGGATCACCTATATGGAATTGGCGGAGATAGAAATGCCCGGCGGGGAGATCCGACGCGGTCAGGTTCTGGAGGTCAACGAGGATAAAGCGCTCGTCCAGATTTTCGAAGGTTCAGACGGGATCAATATTCAGGCCTCAAAAATCCGCTTTCTGGGTAAAGGAATTGAGTTGCCCGTATCCCTCGATATGCTGGGACGGGTTTTTGACGGCATGGGACGTCCCCGGGACAATGGTCCCAAGATCATCCCCGACAAAAGATTGGACATTAACGGTTTTCCCATCAACCCCTATGCCCGGGATTACCCTTCTGAATTTATCCAGACGGGGATTTCAGCCATCGATGGTATGAACACCATGGTCAGAGGACAGAAACTTCCCCTCTTTTCCGGTTCCGGTCTTCCCCATTCCAGGCTGGCGGCACAGATTGCCCGTCAGGCCAAAGTTTTAGGGACCGAAACCAGGTTTGCCGTGATCTTTGCCGCGATGGGTATTACCTTCGAGGAGGCTGAGTATTTTATCAGCGACTTCCGCCGCACAGGGGCTATCGAACGCGCCGTCCTCTTTATCAACCTGGCTGACGACCCTGCCATCGAACGAATCGCCACGCCCCGGATGGCACTAACCGCCGCGGAATATCTGGCTTTTGAGCAGGATATGCACGTGCTGGTTATCCTCACGGATTTAACCAACTATGCGGAAGCATTGCGGGAAATTTCCGCCGCACGAAAAGAGGTGCCCGGGCGGAGAGGTTATCCGGGGTACCTTTACACGGACCTCTCCGGCATCTATGAGCGGGCCGGACGTATCAAGGGACGCAACGGTTCAATTACCCAGCTTCCCATTCTGACCATGCCCGAAGATGATAAGACCCACCCCATCCCTGATCTTACAGGTTATATTACGGAAGGGCAGATTATTATTAGCCGTGATCTGCATCGTAAGGGAATCTATCCGCCGATCGACGTCCTGCCTTCGCTTTCCCGGCTGAAAGACAAGGGCATCGGTGCGGGCAAAACCCGTGAAGATCATGCCGATACCATGAACCAACTTTACGCCGCCTACGCTCGTGGAAAAGAAGCCAAAGAACTGGCGGTTATCCTTGGAGAGGCGGCATTAACGGAGGTTGACAAGAAGTTTTCCAGGTTTGCCGATGAGTTTGAAGCCCGTTATATCCGGCAGGGCGAGGAAGAAGATCGCACCATCGAAGAAACGCTTGACCTCGCCTGGGAGCTGTTTGCCCTTCTGCCCCGTGCCGAGTTAAAGCGGATCAGAGACGAATACATCGCCAGGTATCTTCCGGATCAAGAGGAGGATTAATTGATGGATATAAGGGTAAACCCCACGCGGATGGAACTTAACCGCCTCAAAACGCGGTTACAGATAGCCGTAAGGGGGCACAAGCTTTTAAAGGATACGAGAGACGAACTGATCCGTCAGTTTCTCCTGCGGGTCAGAAAAAACAAAGAACTGCGTGAACAGATGGAGGCGGAGCTATCCGCAGCTTTGGCCAGGTTCCTCCTTGCCCGTGCGGTTATGTCGGCGGAGACTCTCGAAGAAGCCCTGATGTACCCCACCGCCGAACTGGAACTTGAAGTGGAGAAACAGAACATCATGAGTGTCTATGCGCCGCACTTTTCCTGGCAACAGAAAAAAACCGCCCGGGGTGACGAAGAAGATGATATTTACCCCTACGGATTTATCGGTACTTCCGCCGAGCTGGACACTTCCATCGAGACCTTGTCCGGCATTATGCCCAAGCTGCTGGAACTGGCCGAACTGGAAAAATCCGTTCAGGTTCTCGCCGATGAAATTGAGAAGACCCGGCGCCGGGTCAATGCACTTGAATATGTACTCATCCCCAGGATGCAGGAGACAATCCGTTATATTACCATGAAACTGGAGGAGAGCGAACGCAGCGCATTAACCAGATTGATGAAAATCAAGGATATCGTGAGAGCCAAAGTCTAGGGAATAAAAAAAAGGCCGGATCCGTAGCATCTACAGACCCGGCCTTTTTTTGTTTTTGAAGCCGGTCAAAATAAATCAGTAATCCCGGAAAAGTTTCTCTGTCTTCCGTCTCCATCGCTCAAAGGCGGGCGGATCCCAGACCGGCGGATAATGCTTATAATGTTGGTAGATTTTTGTACTGGTGGCTACCGCTTTGTTTAATTTGAGAAGGACGGACGGTTTAAACAATCCGCGCAGCAAAGACTTGATCTTGGTCTCCAATCGCGGCGGGTTGAATATCCCGTTGACGGCATTTTCCAGCGTCTCGCGATCCATGATATCCTTGCGTAAAAGAAAGTTCAGGTTGTCGTGACCGAGATCCTGCAGGGCGATCCTTAGGGCGGAGAGAGCCGCAAAGGAGGCGCCGCGATCATGGTCGAGATAAAACTTTTTATTGATATCCCATAGCTTCGCTAAATCATGCCGGCCTTCCCGAGCTGCGGCGGCGATAACCTCCGCTGCCCAGAGTCCCACAAGCATGGCCGATCCCGCTCCGCAGCCCGTGGTCGGCACTGAGGTGGAGGCGGCATCGCCGATAACCAGAAATCCATTGGTGGCAAAGTTCAATAGCGGACGGCCAACGATACATAGCCCGCGCCCTCCTCTTACCATCTCGGATTTAATGGACGCATGTCTGGCGATAAAATCTTCGATAAGATCCTTGGGATCCGGATTGGCAGGATCGTTTCTGACCCCTGCCCCCACATCGATCCTCTCTTCGTTATGGATATGAGTCCACTGATATCCGGTATGGAAACCGTAACGGTAATGATCGGCAATAATATCCGTCCTCGCCAGTTCGGGGTCGCGCACCCGGACCTCGCGGTTGACAAAACCGAAATCGGAATCTTTAAACTCATCGGCAAGACCGGTATATGCAGGCAATGATCGGCGCAAAATGGATTTAAACCCCGAAGATTCTACCACGATATCCGCTTTCGCCTCCCGGATATCGCCGGTCGCCGTATCCTTGTATTTTAACCCGTAAACATCAACACCGTCGGGCCCGTTGGTGCCGCTTTCATGATAGAGAAGCTCGAGGCCTTCGCATCCGTACTTGATCTCCGCTCCGGCATCCACGGCCTGCTGAACCAGCATCTTCCCCAGTGCTTGTCGATCGGTGGTGATCATCCTGAATTCGATCTCTTTTATACTGGAATAATCGGGACTGAAAAGCTTCAAGCGCGGGATGGCATGCTGCTCAAAAAGACCTTCTTCGGAACCGCTCTCCTTTATCAGCGCCCCTTCCCAACGGTTGCCGACCAGAACGGGCATCTCCAGCCCTACCGCCTCAAGCGCCACCCTCTCCACGGCATCCGACCAGTTGTGCCCCAACTGCTCAAACTCCCCTTTTTCATAAATCGTAACGTCAATACCTTTTGCCGCCAATTCCCGGGCGAGAACGGCTCCGCCGGGCCCGGCTCCGGCAATTGCAACCTTGTAATC
The DNA here is from genome assembly GCA_049277715.1 of Dethiobacteria bacterium. Lineage (GTDB taxonomy): Bacteria > Bacillota > Dethiobacteria > DTU022 > PWGO01 > JAAYSV01. The sequence goes on from JBASYW010000159.1 coordinate 21,730, forward strand.
CATTTTCCGCCTCCCCATCACATTTCCTGCTCGTCCGCAGCGCCGGCTTTCCAGGAAGGTTTAAACGGCTTGGCCCTCTCTTCCACCCCGATGGGCCAGAACAGGCCGTTCTGATAAGGGGTGCTCCCCCAGAAATACTGAAATAATCTGGTTCCCCAGGTATAAAAAAGAGGATAGGAAAGCACATAAAAAACACCTATCAGTACCGGAACATAACCGACATGATTGCCGCCAATAAACCAGGGCTTCATTTCCATTATATTGGAAAAAAGCACATTCAGCCAGAAGATAAAAGTAAACAGGCACATATAGAACAGGTAAAACTCATTTTTTTCATAACCCCTCTTGGAATAATACCAGCCCAGAAGATAACCGAGAACGATGATAACGGGCACATCATATAAAAATAGTTTCATAGCAATCCCCTCTCTTTACAGTATCCAATAAACTCATATAAACCTTTGCGAGGATCCTGATAGATAAACTTAAAACCCAGATTCTTGATCTTATCATTGGAGAACCAGTACTGATGGGTCATATATTCGATCATGGGTACGTCTACCTTGGGGCGCCTGTTCTTTTTCCGGGCATTCTTATCCATCGCCAGAACCAATTTGCGCAGCACCGCGGCAAGCACCTTGTAGATGGACCACGGCATGGGAAGCTTGATGATGTGGTCGATACCGATCTGCGTGCATATCAGTTCCATTACCTCCGCCTGGGAGATGGAATCGCTCAGCACATTGTAGGCCTCCCCGCAGGACTCATCACGTTCAGCGACAAACAACGCCGCCCTGACCAGATCGCGCACCTCGACCGACGGAAACATCAGAGTTTGATCCTTGGGATAGATTACGGGGACAATCATAACCCCCAGCCGGGCCACGCCGTAAAGGATATGAAAAACACCATACTGGTGCCTTGGCCCATAGATAGGCCCCGGCCGCAGGATGGTGAGATCTATTTTTTTCTCCTCATGCAGATTCCAGAGTAAATTCTCCTGAGCCAACTTTGATTTGGAATAGAGATTGATCGGATTCTTCGGAAAATCCTCATCTACCGGCTGTCCGGGGGTCTCGCCATAGACACCCTCCGTAGACCAGTGAATTATCCTCCTGACCCCTTTCTCCATCGCCACCTCGACCAGATTCTTCGTTCCCTCCACGTTTATCTTGTACAGCACATCCCACAGGGCAAAATAATCGTACAGGGAAGCGATATTGAAGATTACATCGATCTTATGTTCAAATAGCGGATATAACGTTTCCTTCTTGGTAAGATCAGCGGGAATAAACTGCACATCATACTCTCCGATAACATCCTTCCGATAACACGGGTGCAAGATCCCGCTCTCGCAGTAATAATTACCGTGATCCTCCCTATCAAGGTCCATAGCTATCACATTCCATCCCTGCTGCTTCAAATAAGCAACCATATGAGTACCGACAAAACCGCAGGCACCGGTCACCAACGCTGTCTTGGCCATCTTTCCCCTCCTTATATAATTTATGAAGGCAGATATTTAAATAACACCGTACCTCCTTTCTAACGTGGTGGAGCAGTAAAAATATAAGGCATTTTGCTTAACTCCTCTTTATAATCTGTCTTTGTGGCCTTGCTTCTGATTACTTCATATCCGGCATTATCAAAAAGGGATAACTGGATCATGCCCAATTTCCCCTTGATCAGGGGCAGGTATTCTTCATTAATTTCATAACCGATTGAATTTCTCTGCAGATTTTTGGCGGCCAGGGAGGTGGTGCCGCTGCCCAAAAACGGATCGAGCACCGTCTCTCCTTTAAAACTGAACATCTTGATCAGACGGCGGGGAAGCTCCTCCGGAAACATGGCCAGATGCTCATTCTGGCGCTCTCCGGGGAATCTCCAGTGACCCACAAAATAAGTGTTCCACTCTTCTCCGGACATTCTGGATTGCTCCTTGATTTCCGTACTCACCGCCGGGGGTTCCCCCTGCTTTTTGAAGATAAGGATAAACTCATAATCGAGCTTGATAACCCCGTTGCGCGGATATGGATAAGAACCCATTACCGTCGCCCCGCCCGTGGTATGACAGGTGGTAACTTTCTGCCAGATGATCGCTCCCATATAATCAAGACCGATCATCTCGCAAAATTTTATGATCTCGGTCCTGATCGGAATAACCTTGTATCTTCCGTAGTGGATGGCGCGGGCATACTGATCGCCGATATTGATGCAGAGGCGGCAACCCGGATGCAGCACCCGGAAGCACTCATGCCATACCAGGTTGAGGTTGTTGATGTAATCTTCATAAAGGTCATTGAAGCCGATCTGATTATCGTCTCCATAGTCTTTTATCTGCCAGTAAGGAGGCGAGGTAACAATCAGGTGTACAGACTCATCCGCGACCTCGCTCATCTTCCTCGCGTCCCCGATAACCACCCTATGTACTGTCATAATGCCCCTCCAGGGGTTATTTTTTCATTAATTCCCTTGCTTCGGCTTTTGTTACTTATTAATTTTAATATTAAGACATATTTCATCAAACGTCAATTTATGCCGCGATCGTGGACCGTTTCGAGACACCCCCCCATGCCGCCCTCCTCTAC
>JBASYW010000160.1:0-2626 GCA_049277715.1 Dethiobacteria bacterium
TTATAACACCATCAGTACAAGGATCAGAAGGCTGGATGAACTGGAGAAGATGGAAGAGGATGGTCACTTCGATCTTTTAACCAAAAAAGAAGTCATATTTCTGCAGAGGGAAAAGGAGAAGCTGTTAAAATATCTGAGTGGTATCAGGAATATGGACAGACTGCCGGATGCAGTGTATATAGTCGATCCCCGGAAGGAGAGGATTGCCGTGGCGGAAGCCCGCCGCCTGGGGATTCCGATTATCGCCATAGTTGACACCAACTGTGATCCGGATGAGATTGATCATATCATTCCGGGGAACGATGATGCGATCAGAGCGATAAAACTGATCTCTTCCATCATTGCCAACGCTGCTTTGGAGGGGAGGCAGGTATGGGAATCTCTTCATGAGGAAGAGGAGGAGGCCGATGCTGAGGCCATCGAATCTGACGAAGAGAAACCGGTCTTCTTTGATGAACAGTTGGAAGATATGATGAGCAAGGAAGAAGACAAAGCGAAGGAAGAAACGGTGGCGAAAGAAGTTGCGCCCCGGGAGGCGGCTGTTGAAGTAAAAGCCGAAGAGGACGCCACCGCCGCAGATGAGACGCCGGCAAAGACCGGGGAGGCAGCCCCTGAAAAAGAGGCAGCTCCTGAAAAAGAAGCAGCTCCGGAAGAGGAAGCGGCCCCTGAAAAAGAAACGGCACCGGAAGAAGATAAGGCCGCCCCGGCGAAAAAAGAACCGGAAACCAAGGCGGCAGCAGCAGAAGATGATGATGCCCCCGAAGATACGCCTGCGGCTGAGAAAGAGGCCGAGGCGGTGTTGGAAGAAGAGAAAGAAGAAGAAAAAGAGGCTGTTGCAGAAGAAGAGAACTGATTTTATCGCAGGATGGCTTGAAGAGTAGAGCTTCCACTCAACTTGCAGGAAATATGTATTATCAATAAAACACTTGATGGGGGTAAGCACATAATGGAGATAGATGCAAAAGCCGTAAAAAAATTACGGGAAAAAACAGGTGTGGGGATGATGGATTGTAAAAAAGCTCTGGTTGAAACCGGGGGAGATATGGAGAAAGCGGTTATTCTCCTTCGGGAAAGAGGCCTCGACACCGCGGCAAAGAAATCTACCCGGGTGGCATCACAGGGGATAATCAGTTCATATATACACCTCGGAGACAAAGTAGGCGTACTCCTGGAGGTAAATTGTGAAACGGATTTTGTGGCCAAGAACGAGGAGTTCCGAAGCTTTGTAAACAATTTATGTCTACAGATTGCCGCTTCAAAACCGGCCTATTTAAAAAAGGAAGATGTTCCTCCCGAGATAATAGAGGAGGAGAAGGATATACTCCGTCACCAGGCTTTGAACGAAGGCAAGCCCGAGAAGATAATCGAGAAAATTGTTTCGGGTCGCATCGAGAAATACTACAAAGAAAACTGCCTGTTGGAGCAGGCCTATGTCAAGGATGAGGAGAAGACGGTGAACGATCTGTTGATCGACACAATTTCCAGATTGGGTGAAAATATAGTGATACGCAGATTCTCCCGTTTTGAAGTTGGAGAAGAATTGGGAGATGCCGATAGCGAGAAAGAATAGAAAATGTTTCATACCCTTTTAATAGGGTTATTTTTTTGCTATAAAAGAAGTGATGGGAGCGGGGAGGGATGGATAAAAGATGCCGATGTACGATCGGGTAATATTGAAGCTAAGTGGGGAAGCTCTGGCCGGGGATAAAGGATTCGGTATCGATCACCAGTTTCTTGAGGATATCGCCATACAGTTAAAAGAGGTTATCCAATGCAAGGTTAAGCTGGCTATTGTCGTCGGCGGCGGTAATTTATGGCGTGGTTCATATGCCCATAAACAGGGGATGGATCGGGCAACTGCCGATTACATGGGCATGTTGGCCACCGTAATAAACGCTCTTGCCCTGCAGGATGCGCTCGAACGGCATGAGATAGATACCCGCGTTCAGACCGCGATCGAGATGAGAGAGGTTGCCGAGCCTTATATACGCCGTAGGGCTTTGAGGCATCTGGAAAAAGGTCGGGTAGTAATTTTTGCGGGAGGAACAGGTAATCCTTATTTTACCACCGATACCTGTGCGGCACTTCGCGCCGCCGAGATAGGTGCCGAGGTTATCCTGTTAGCCAAAGGAAAAGTGGATGCGGTTTACGATGAAGATCCGCTCATTAATCCGAATGCTTTGAAATTCACGGAGCTAAGTTATCTTGATGTCCTGAACAAGGGGTTGGGGGTCATGGATGCCACGGCCACTTCATTATGCATGGATAACAAGATCAAGATAATTGTCTTTGGTTTAAGCATGTTTGGAAATATTAAAAAAGTAATTATGGGTGAAAACATAGGCACTACGGTTAGCTAGAAGATCAGGAAGGAGGATAGATAGTACTTATGGATGATATTTATGTTGAGTTTGAGGAACGGATGAAAAAATCCGTGGCCAATATGAAACGTGAGTTCTTGACCCTCCGTGCCGGTCGTGCGACCCCCGCTCTGGTTGAAAACCTGGAGGTTGATTATTACGGCACGCCGACCCCCTTGAATCAGCTTGCCGGAATAACGGTTCCCGAACCGCGGCTTATTGTTATTCAGACTTGGGATAAGGGGGCGATAAAGGATGTGGAGAAG
>JBASYW010000161.1:0-2603 GCA_049277715.1 Dethiobacteria bacterium
TTTAAACAGAAAAGCGGCATTCCTGTTTACAGCGGGACGGTACTTACCGCCGGCGTGGAGAAGCCGGTAACCATATATTATGATGATTATGGAGTTCCGCATATCTATGCGGAATGCGAGTGGGATGTTGCCTTTGCTCAGGGGTATGCGCAGGCCAATGATCGCCTGTTTCAGATGGATCTTTTCCGCCGGGTTATATCCGGTACCCTTGCGGAGATTGTGGGTAACAAAAAAGAGGGTACGGTAGAACAGGATATTTTCAATCGTACCGTAGGCTTTAGAAGGGCGGCCGAGGCCAACATGGGGGTTATTTCCGATACAACCAGACTGATGTTGGAAGGGTTTGCCGCCGGAGTCAATGCGTATATACAGGAGAATATTGATAATCTTCCTCCCGAATTTATCTTGTTTGGTTATGTTCCCGAAGAATGGACGCCGGTTGATTCTCTTACCATCGGGAAGATGATTGCCTGGTCGTTGGGCGGTAACATGGAGACAGAGCTGTTCCTGTATGCGTTGGGGGCAAAGATTGGCGTGGATAATGAAAAATTCAAAGATATACTTCCCGAATATGTCGATTGCGGACCGACCATTGTGCCCCATGCCACGGATAAAGATGTTGCAGGAGCGGCCAAATTGATGGAGTTATCGTGTCAGAGCGGTTTTGGAGAAGCCATCAGCGGGATCGGTTCCAACAACTGGGTGGTCAGCGGTGAGTTGACCGAGAGCGGTGGAGCTATGTTGGCCAGTGATATGCATCTTACCCTTGATTTGCCGGCCATCTGGTACATGAACCATCTCGTTATTCCCGATGAAATGAATGTTACCGGGGTGATTTTCCCGGGGGTTCCGGGGGTTATCGCCGGTTATAACGAACATATCGCCTGGGCGGAAACAAATCTGGGGCCGGATGTTATGGATCTCTATGAAATCAAATTCCATGAAGATGATCCTTACAAATATTTATTTGATGGGGAGTGGATCGATGCGGAAGTTATCAATGATACTGTAAAAGTAAGGGGGGGAGAAGATATCGAGCTGGAGATTATCGTGACCAGGCATGGTCCGGTAATATCCGATACTGTGGAGATGGATACCCCCTTAAGTCTGCGCTGGACCGGTCTTGACGGCACCCCAAAAGCCGATGCTCTGCTGGGGATGACGCGGGCGAAAAACTTTGAAGAATTCAGAGCGGCAACCAGAAGTTTCTGGGTTCCGGCCCAGAATTTTGTATATGCCGATACGGAAGGAAATATCGGCTATCTTGGAAACGGCAAATTTCCAATCCGCTCGGCCAGACATGAGGAAGAAGGCAATGGGCTGTTACCCGTGCCGGGATGGAGCAGCGAGTATGAATGGACCGGATTTGTCGATATGGACGATATTCCTTCTCTCTACAACCCTCCTTCCGGCATAATCGTTACCGCCAATCATCGGGTTGTGGAAGACGACTATCCTTATTTTATTAGTTATGAATGGGTGCATCCTTCGCGAGCTCTGGGCATTACCAAGCAGCTTGAAAAGCGTGGAGATAAATTGACGCTGGATGACATGAAGGCGATCCAGACCAGTTTTTACAATGACATGGGCGGCAAGCTGGCGAAGGAGATAATCGCTACGCTGAAAGAGGCGGAGTCGAAACTGGATGAGAAAGAGCTTCAGGCTTTGGAGATGCTAAAATTATGGGCGGAAGATCCGTTAGACGAGGCGGATTCGGTTGGTGCCGCCATCTTCTGGAGGTTCTACTCCCTGTTTATCAAAAACGTCTATCTGGATCAGCTACCGCCGGGACTCGAGAACAGGATGTACAGCTACAGCAGCATCATCAATACTATCGATCGTAACATCATGACCGGCCAGTCGGCCTGGATAAACGGAGATTTTGATCGTCTGATCCAGGCTGTTTTCACCGAGACGGTCAAAGATCTTTCCGCCAACATCGGTCCGGAAGTCTCATCATGGACATGGGGCAAACTCCATCTGCATACCTTTAATCATTATATCGGTGTCGATGTTAACCCCAAAAAATATGATCGGGGTCCTTTCAAAGTAGGTGGAAATATTGCCTCACCTTGTGCTCTGGGAAGTATACCGACCCCCGAGACACCCTTTGATGTAATGTTAGGCGCTCCTTATCGTTATGTCATCGATATGGCCGACCATAAGGCTTATGACGTGTTGGCGATCGGTAACTCCGGACATTTTCGCAGCCCCCATTATGATGACATGCTGGATATGTGGTTGAATCTGGATTACAAGCGGATGTTATTTGAGAAAGAGGAGGTTGCCGACCAGGCGAAGAGGGTCGTCACCCTTCAACCGGAATAAAAACAGGGGTTTATAATCCCGGAATTATGAGGGTAAGGTGATGGGCATCTCCGGCAGGAGAGGGAGAAGGGTATATAAAAGCCGCAAGCGGTGGCGAAGAGGCCTCAGAGCGGGAAATAAGAGTGGGCTGTCCCGCGGGACACGGCTCAGGCCGTTTCCCGGGACAGCCTTCGTTGTAATGCGGCGAAGATATAGCTCCACATGGGGGTTCCCATGCGGTTGAACTCAATGCTCACCGCGACCAGAGCGATCAGCCAGGCGGCCAGATCGGAGAT
>JBASYW010000162.1:0-4267 GCA_049277715.1 Dethiobacteria bacterium
CTTGATCTTATTTTAACCAGGTATTTACCGATTATGAGGGGCTCTAACCTAAACAGCTGCACCCGAAAAGTTTACTGGTAATGGGAAATTGATTCCTTGACCATAGCAATAAAATCCCTGGCCACCCTGTTTAGAACGCGCCGGCGATGATAAACCGCATAAAAATTACGTTTTAAATCAAGCTCGGCAATAGTATAGCTGTCTACCAATCCTGAGGCCAGAAAATCTTCTGCTGAACGTTTGGAGACAATAGAAACCCCAAGCCCATGCCTGACGGCCTGTTTAATACCTTCCAGATTATCAAAATAGATCAGGGATGAAAAATCATTGACATTGTAGCCCTTGGCATTTAAACTTCTCTCCAACACGCTCCTGGTGGCAGAGCCGGGCTCCCGAAGAATAAAGTCAAGATCGAGGCATACCGTCAATGGAAGGGCGGTCCCCGGAGGATATTTAGAGGAAAGGAATCCTGCTGCTGTGATAAGAATTAACTCATCATCATAAATTTTAATATATTCCAGCCGTGCATCATCCTCCCGGTAACCGACCATCCCCACATCAAAGATATAATTGGTTATGCCGGCAATGACATTGGCGGAATCTTTGATCGATACCCTTAACCTTGCCCGCCTGAAACGATGCTTAAAATCTGCTATTAGGGAGGGCAGAATATAGATGCCGGGCACGGAACTGGAACCGATGCACAGAAACTCCTCCGCGCTTTTCTTTTTGCTTTTTAGCTTCTCCAGCGAATGATTATAAGTATTGATAATCTGTTGAGCATAATCCCAGAACAGAAGCCCCTGCTCCGTCAATGAAAGATCCCGCGGGCGGGAACGATCGAAAAGAATCGTATCCAATTCATTTTCCAATGCTTTTATACGTGCACTGATTGTAGGCTGACTGAGATACAAGGATTCTGCAGCCCTGGTAAAACTCTTTAAACTGGCCACTCTCACAAAGATCACCAACTGGTCTAGATCCAAAGAACATCCGTCCCTTCGGGTGATTCAAACCACAATTACATTGAATATATCATATCTTATCATATTTTAGTCAAATTATAGCAGGAACTGATAATCTACGGAAGGAAGAATCATCTTATCACAAGGGCAGGTTCCCGGGCCGTAATAGCTTGAGGCCTCCCGATAACCGCAAGTAACCTGATAATTATTACCATTAAAAATATCAATATCAATCTGTCTGGATATAAAATTTTTCTATTATACTATATTGGTCCCTTCTTCTATAATGATGAATGGTAACAGGGAAGTACCTAAAATAAATAGGGAGGATCTTATATGCGTCAAAAATGGTTGTTAATACTAACCGGGATTATTGTGGGAGGACTTTCAATATTACTGGTTGCTCAGGGAAATCCAGCCAATATGGGCTTCTGCATCGCCTGTTTTTTAAGGGATATCGCCGGCGGACTGGGATTACATCGGGCCGGGGTAGTGCAGTACATCCGGCCGGAGATCATCGGCCTTATCCTGGGTGCGTTTATCATGGCTTTGTTTACTCGTGATTTTAAATCAACCGGCGGTTCCGGCCCCGTGTTAAGATTCCTTCTGGGAGCATTGATGATGATCGGGTCATTGATTTTTCTCGGCTGTCCTCTTAGAATGATTCTGCGACTGGCCGGCGGCGATTGGAATGCCCTTGTTGCTCTTCCCGGCTACATTGTCGGCATCTGGGCCGGAACACTTTTCCTGAAAGGGGGATATACACTGGGAAGAAGCAATCAGCAATCTTTAGCCAATGGTTCGGTTGGTCTGTTGATAGCCCTGGGACTATTGGTCCTGGTTTTGGTCAGACCGGTCTTTATATTCTTTAGCACGGAAGGCCCCGGTTCCATGCATGCTCCCCTTCTTGTGGCACTGGGTGCAGGGTTGCTGGTTGGCATCCTGGCTCAACGCTCACGTCTGTGTACCATGGGGGCAATACGCGATATAATTTTGTTTCGCGATTTCCATCTGTTTTCAGGCTTCGCCGCTATCTTCGGGGCTGCCCTGATCGGCAATCTACTTCTGCATAAATTTAATCCGGGATTTGTCGGACAACCTGTAGCCCATAACGATGCATTTTGGAATTTTGCCAGCATGGCCGTTCTGGGACTGGCGGCGGTATTTGCCGGTGGATGTCCCCTGCGCCAGCTGATCCTTGCCGGAGAAGGAAACGGTGACGCACTGATAACCGTCTTGGGATTGGTGGCCGGAGCGGCATTCATGCATAATTTCGGGCTGGCCTCAAGCCCTACCGGAGTTACCGAGCATGGCAAGATAGCCGTCATCATTGCTCTGGCATTATTGATCATCATCGGGTTGGCGGGGTTGGGTGCCGCCAAATTAAAAACAGGATATGCCAAAGATGATTAATAATATAGGCCCGTAACTTCTCGACTTGGATAATTAAATAAAGTAAAATATAACAATAGGAGGTTTTTCTGTGTCCGAAACAATTGATGTCAGAGGTTTATCCTGTCCCGAACCGGTAATCATAACCCGTAACGTACTCCAGAAAACTATGGATAAGAGTGCCGTCGTCCTGGTCAGCAGCAGTGTAGCCAGGGATAACGTTACCCGAGCGGCGAGAAGTCTGGGATGGAAAGTTATCATGGAAGAAGATGGGGACGGTTATAAACTGAACCTGACCAAATGACATAAATATAAAACAGGAAAAGCTGTATATGACGATATGTCAGGAGAATCCATGAACGTTTTATGCTATTTCACCTTTGCAACTACTTATTATGCTATCCGGGCGGAGAAGATGCTCAAAGATAGCTATTCTTTTAAAATGGTCCCTGTACCCCGATCAATAAGTTCAAGTTGTGGAACCGCCCTCCGGTGTAACTGCAAAGATCTGGAGGCAATTAAGGACCTCTTTATAGAATGCGGTGTAGAATATGAAGATATTTACAGGATTGCAGAGAGAGAAAGGCCATCTTCAATACGATCCCTGTTCAAGAAAGGAAAACTTCGTGAAAAATAAGAATCTCTACTTCGATAATGCCGCCACTTCCTGGCCCAAGCCTGAATCCGTCTATCTTTCTGCAGAAAAGTACCTGCGTAATATATATGGCAATCCCGGACGCACCGGCAACACCCGCTCCCTGGAAGCCAATCGACTGCTCTATAATGCACGTGAACAATTGGCCTCCTTCTTTAACTCTCCCGATCCCTCTCAATTTGTCTTTACGTTAAATGCCACCGATGCCCTGAACATGGCTATCAAAGGAGTCCTGGATAGTGGTGATCACGTCATCTTCACCTCCATGGAGCATAACTCCGTGCTACGCCCCATAGGCAGCCTTCATCGCCAAAATCATATTGAGACCACGATGATCCCTGCCGACAGGGAAGGAAACCCCGACCTGAATTTTTATGAACAATCTTTTCGTCCCCATACAAAGCTGGTTGTTTGCAATCATGCCTCCAATGTATTAGGGACGTTGCTGCCGGTGGATATTATCATTGAGATTGCTCATCGAAGAGGAGCCCTTGTTCTGGTTGATGCAGCCCAAACAAGCGGTGTCCTGCCTATTAACCTGGATAAAATGAACCCTGACCTGATGGCTTTCGCCGGGCATAAAGGGCTTTTAGGACCACCGGGCAGCGGCGGACTTTATGTAAGAAAAGGAATCAAGATAAAACCTTGGCGTGAAGGAGGAACCGGCAGTCATTCGGATTCGGATCAACAGCCGGAAAATATGCCGGAGCGGCTTGAAGCGGGAACACTTAACGGGCCCGGTATCGCCGGACTCATCGAAGGGATCAAATACATTAATAAAATCGGCCTGGAAAACATCCGTCATCATGATCTCTCCTTGCTTTTTAAGCTCAGAAAAGGTCTGGAAAAGATTCCCGGCCTCAAGCTCCACGGCCCTTCCGATTATCGTAATAGCGTCGCCGTTCTTTCTTTTACCATAGACAACATCGACTGTGGTGAGATCGGTGATATTCTTGAAAATTCATTTGGTATCATCTGTCGCACCGGATTGCATTGTGCCCCTCTTGCTCATCAAGCTGCGGGAACTTTTCCTGAAGGCACCATCCGTTTAAGCCCCGGCCATTTTACGACAGACGAAGATATAGAGTTTGTTCTGCAGGCCGTACAAAAAATCTCATCATCAAAAATATAAAAAAATGGAGTTCCTTTTCTGATGAACTCCATTTTTTTTAAATAGTTCTCCGGCAGGGACCTACTCTCCCGGGGGCTCTCGCCCCGAGTACCATCGGCGCTGGAGGGCTTAACTGCCGTGTTC
>JBASYW010000163.1:0-5574 GCA_049277715.1 Dethiobacteria bacterium
ACAGATCACGGGCGGACAGATCTACCGGGGCCCCGCTTCTCTCCTGGAGCCATCCGGCGGCTCCGTAATGGTCGGGGTGATAGAGGGTTACATATATACCGCGGATATCTTCCCATTCGATTTTCAATTCCTCTATTGCATTGCTCCACCCTTCGTGTGTAGGGGGGATATTCAGACCGGCATCGATGATGGACCATCCTTTTTTCCCCTCGATCATGTAGCAATTGACGTGATCGAGGGCAAAAGGCAGGGGAAACGTAATTTTATAAATGCCGTCTATGCCTGTATATTCTGGTTTTATGGGTTTTATATTCCTCGAAATGGACATAATCAATGTAGTTCGTTAAATATTCAGGTAATTCCTGCCGCCGATGACAAATCCCCCGCCTGTCATTCAGAGCGAAGCGAAGAATCTTGGGTTTTTGGGCAAGCACTTTCATTTCTCCATAAACACCAGCAGAATATGTGGACAGAAGTAACTCCGGGGCGGGGTTATATCATTTCGGATGATAATGGCAGAATCGGCAGCGGATCATCGGGATGCTATATCGTGAATTTTTCCTATCTTCCCTTTCCAAAAGGGGGAACAGTCAAATAAATCCCCCCTAGCCCCCCTTTTCCAAAGGGTGGAACCTCAAAAATCCCCCTTTCCTAAAGGGGGATTTAGGGGGATTTCAAATGCTTAAAACCACCTCGAGCACCCCTTCAAGATTCTCAAAAACCTCCCTGTCCGTCAATTACAAGCTTATCTTTAGGGCAGATTTTTATCTTCTCATTTCGAGCCCCCCCACCCTGTCATTCCGAGCGCAGCGAGGAATCCTGAGCGGAGCGAATGGTTTTGCGCAGAAATGACAATGAATGTGGCGGGAGCGCGTGGGAATTATCGGGCAAATAAGGGAGGCTCGGCCAGGGCATTTGGCGGGGTTATCCAATCTTTGTAATTATGAAGAGGGGCAGGATTATAAACGGTTCATAGAGAATTTAATAATGTTGAAGATGCAGTAATTTTCCGGCGTATAACGCTGAAAATACATATTTGCGTGGGGAGGTTTTAATCTTGAAATACCTGCTGACCATCGATCAGGGCACGACGGGAACGACGGCAATTATTTGGAACGAAGGCGGTGTACCTTTGGCGCGGGTGAACCGTGAACATGAGCAGTTTTATCCGCAGCCCGGTTGGGTTGAACATGATGCCGAGGAGATCTGGCGCGCGGTCGTCGATACTGCCGGGCGGGCGGTGAAGGAGTCGGGTATCCGGCCTGCACAGATTGCGGTCATCGGCGTTACCAACCAGCGGGAGACCTGTGTTTTCTGGGATCGGGTTACGGGCAGACCGCTTACGCGGGCCATCGTCTGGCAATGCCGCCGCTCCGCACTGCTGTGCCAGGGATTACGCGAAAAAGGATACGAGGAACTCTTTCGCCAAAAAACGGGCTTGCTTCTTGATCCTTATTTTTCGGGAACCAAGTTGAGCTTGGCACTGAAGAATGTTGAGGCCGTTAAAAAGGCATCTCTTGAAGGCAGGCTGGCTTTCGGCACTATCGACAGCTGGCTGATTTACAAGCTTACCGGCGGGAAGGTTCATGCGACCGATTTCTCCAATGCCTCGCGAACTCTTTTATTTAATTTGCATCAACTCGATTGGGATCCGGAGCTGCTGAAGATTCTGAATGTGCCGGCGGAAGTTCTGCCCAAGGTGCTGCCCAGCAGCGGTATTTTCGGTATGACGGATCCGGATTCTTTTCTGGGGTTGGAACTGCCCATCGGCGGGGTGGCCGGAGACCAGCAGGCGGCCCTTTTCGGACAGGCCTGCTTTGAGTCCGGTATGGCCAAGAACACCTACGGAACGGGCAGTTTTCTCCTGATGAACACCGGCAAAAAAATCGTTACTTCCCATGCAGGCCTGCTGACCACCATTGCCTGGGGGCTTGGAAGGGAAGTGGAATATGCTCTTGAAGGGAGTATCTTTATTACCGGGGCGGCGATTCAGTGGCTGCGTGATGAGCTCGGAATTATAAAGAAGGCCTCGGATGTGGAGGCTTTATCCAATGAGGTTGCCGATACGGGCGGCGTTTATTTTGTTCCCGCTTTTGTGGGGATGGGAGCCCCCTACTGGGATCCCTATGCAAGAGGGCTTATCATCGGGATCACCAGGGGAACGGGGAGGGCGCATCTTGCCCGTGCCGCCGTGGAAGCCATGGCTTACCAGAGCCGTGATGTGCTGGAGTTGATGAACAGAGAATCGGGAATATCGCTGAAGGAGATCCGTGTCGATGGCGGTGCCGCTGTCAATAATTTCCTCTTGCAGTTCCAGGCCGATCTGATCAATCTCACCGTCCGCCGTCCCGCTACTCTGGAAACGACATCATTGGGCGCGGCTTATCTGGCCGGGTTGGCGGTCGGGATCTGGAAGGACCGTGATGAGATTGCCGCCATGTGGAAGGAGGATACCTGCTTTGAACCGGCGATTAGCGATGCGGAACGTGAGGGCCGGTACCGCCGGTGGAAGACCGCGGTTGAACGTTCTCTTAAATGGGCGGATTAAGGGGTAATTGTACTTGTAAAATAAAGCAAAGGATTGGATGACCTATGTTCAATGAGGCATGTTTAATTTATTGTTTAAAAGATGAGGAAGAAAAAACGGTAAAATTCAAGAATCTTGCCTGCCGGAAGCCGGAGTTGCAGATCCAACTGGAGAAGGAGCAGACTGAATTCGGCACGTTGCTTTATTTGAAGCTAAGGGCCGCTACTCGGATGGAATTGGTTGATTTCCAACTGGAAGCACGGCCGCTGGGGATCGATAAAAACTCGCTGATGATGGTAAACGGTTTCCAGTCCTGGAGTTCCAGCCGTGAGATGATGAGTGATGAAAGGATCAAGCCCGTTTTCCCGCTTTCGCGTTTTGCCACTGAGCCATACGGAGATTACGGTATTTACAAATATCCGAACCGGCGTGGAAGGTTACATTCATGGACCTATACCTACTTTCGCAACCTCTCCGACCCTTTCTACCTGTTCGGTTCCGTGGATGAATCGTCGGGTTATACCCTCTTTGATTATGATTTTAACACCGGTATGCTTGTCATTAGCCGGGATTGCCGGGGGGTAATCCTTCATGAAGGGGACTGCTTTGCTCTGTTAAGTCTCTATCTGGGCAAAGGTGACGAGAAAGAACTTTTTGAAGATTATTTTGCCCGGTGGTCGTTACTCCGAAAAGGAGCGCCTCAATGTACCGGCTGGACCAGTTGGTACAACTATTATACCAATATATCGGCGGATATAATTGATGAAAACCTTGAAGTTCTCCGGAGGGAAAATATCGCCGTCGATGTTTTTCAGATTGATGACGGATATCAGAAGGCCGTTGGTGATTGGTTGGAGGTTAACGATAAGTTCCCGGCGGGGATGGGAGCCGTGGCCGGGAATATCCGCCGGCATGGCTTGAAGCCGGGGCTCTGGCTGGCGCCGTTTATCTGTGAGCACGATTCCCGCCTGTTCAAGATCAAGCCCGAATGGCTGCTGAGAGATGCCCGTGGCAAGCCCGTCAGAGCCGGATGGAATCCCATGTGGAGCGGTTATTTTTACGCCCTGGACTTTTATGCCGATGGATTCAGGGATTATTTGAGAGAGGTCTTCCGTACCGTTGGTGAAGAATGGGGTTTTGAGTTGCTGAAGCTTGATTTTCTCTACGGGGTCGCCATTCTGCCTCATCATGGGCGCAGCCGCGGGCAGATCATGAGTGAGGCGATGGATTTTATCCATGATATCGCAGGCCGCTGCCGTCTGTTAGGGTGCGGCGTGCCGCTGGGGCCGGCGATGGGGAAGGTTGAGTACTGCCGTATCGGCAGCGATGTGGCTCCTTTCTGGGAATATCGTCTGCTCAAATTTATAAATGTTCGTGAGAGAATATCCACCATCAATTCGCTAAGCAACACGATCGGCAGAGCAAGGCTTGACGGTTATGCTTTTCGCAATGATCCGGATGTCTTTATCTTGCGTGATGGGAAGATCGGGGTTAACCGCAACAAGTTGAGTGGGCATCAACGCTTTACCCTTTTTTTCGTCAATCATCTTCTGGGGGGGCTTGTTTTCCTTTCCGATAACATAGGTGAATATAATGTTGAACAGATGAATATGTTGCGGCAAGCTTATCCGGTAAAGGAGAAGGAGATCATCGATATAATTCCGAGCGGAGACCTTTATCGCATCCGTTTCAAGGTCAACGGCGATGAATACCTTGCATTGGTCAATCTGGGGAGCAAGGCCTGCCGCGTTAAGCCGGGCCATGGTATTTACTTCAACCCGGACCGATGTGTAATATACGGAGATACCGAGGTGCGGTTATCACCATACGAATCCTTATGTTTGCGCAAGGTGGAGCCTTCCGAAGGCAAACCCTATCTTCTGGGTGCTTCCGGCCATATTTACCCCGGCGCACAGATTGCAGAAGTGAAGATGGAAAAAGACGGCGTTACCCTCAGGCTGGCTCCGGGGGCTGCGGAGGAGACAAGGGTGTTCTTCAGCGTGCCTTCCGGGGATACGGCCTTGTGCGTTAACGGGATTGATTATCAGGCCTGTCTGTATGGCGATCTATATTATGTGGTGGTTAAACCCGAGGCCAAAGAGGAGCGGCTGCAAGAACAAGTTAAAGAGAAAAAAGAATTGCCGCCTTCCTTACCTTATCGGAAGCCGGAACGGCCCAGGGTCAGGAAGTTATATCGGAAAGACCGGGGCGATTGAACGGGCATAATCGACAAGGATCCGGATATATATTAACTGTAGCTTTATTTAAGGTCCTATTTAATTTTGATTTGCATTTGAAGATCCGCTGCCGTTATAATAAAATAACAGGATAGAGGGTGATCATGAGCATCAGATCTTCTTGAATCCCGGACCGGTTTATTTTTGTGTTGAAGTCCATAATTATTAACAAAAGAGGAGAAAGAGGGAGAGTTAATGATGAAGTTGTGGAAAAACCTGCTCGTGCTGATGGTGTTATCGTTGTTTGTGTGTATGATCGTCTGCGGATGCGGCGGTGTTCAGAGTTCGCCCAAAAAAGTGGTGGAAGCTTATTTTGACGCCTTCCAGAAAAAAGATATGAAAACAGCCATCACCTATACCCTGAATGCCGATCTGAGTGACAGCAAACTGGCCCAGATGGAGGATATTTTAAAGGAATTTGAGATCAAGAGCTTTAAAATAGAGAAGGTTGAAAAATTAAACAAGACCCAGGCGACGGTCAGCGTGGAGGTTACAACTGCATTCAAGGGTGATGAGTCCAAAGCGGTCAGTGATATCACCGTAATCAAAAAAGACGGCAAATGGTATATCGATGACGGCCGGGATAATGATGATTGGGATGAGGATCGCCGCGAGCCCGAAAAAGATAAAGATCAAGACGATTCCGTTTCCGAAAATACGGATGATGGACGGCAGAGCGAGACCGATGATTAGACCGGCAACGGAGCCGCTCAAGAAGATTAACAGCGGGTAATTAAATGAATTATACAAGGCTTGTGGCAATACATTTCATATTGCCACAGGCCTTTTTTCTTGCGGGGGGGGGGGATA
>JBASYW010000164.1:0-2985 GCA_049277715.1 Dethiobacteria bacterium
CTCCGTTTCTCTTGATCGCCGGGAGGGTGAACCAGACCTCCGTTCCCGCTTCCGGCTCGCTTTCGATCCAGATCTTGCCTCCATGAATCTCTATTACCAGTCTGGAGATAGATAACCCCAGCCCCGTGCCCCCGTATTCCCGGGAGCGCGTCTTATCAACACGATAAAATCTTTCAAAAACACGGTCCAGTTCCTCCCGGGGTATGCCGATACCCGTATCTTTAACACAGACATAGACCCGGCCATCCCTTTCTTCCGCCCCCACATCAATCCTGCCCTCTGCGGGGGTATACTGGATGGCGTTATTCAACAGGTTGACGAATACCTGGCTTATCTGACTGCGGTCGACAAAGACTTCCGGCACATCCTCCTTGAATTTAATGTAGATGGGGGGGATATCCTTCCGTTCACGGTGTAACTTCGTCTCCATGATAATCTCTGCAAACAGATTATGGAGGTTGACCACCGCACGATGGGCGTCTTCCGGTTGGGCATCGAGCTTTGACAGGGTCAACAGATCCTTGACCAGCTTGACCATGCGTTCTGTCTCTTTATTTATTACCTGGATAAATTTATAGGCCACCTCTTTATCCTGCAGCCGCTCTTCCAACAAGGTCTCTACATAGCTCTTCATCGAGGTCAACGGCGTTTTCAGTTCATGAGAAACGTTGGCCACAAACTCCTGCTGACGCCGCCCGATTTCACTCTCTCTGGTAATGTCCTGCAGCACGATCAGCGTACCCGTGGATCTTTCTTCCTCTTCCTGAAAGGGGGCTATGCTGAGCCGGAAGATGCGATGGGGATGATCCCAGGTCCTTTCAAAAACAACCGGCTGCTTATCATCATAATAGCGTTGGAGCGCCTCCGGGCCAATCAGGGTGCTTAAAAGAAAAGAAGGGCGCCTTCCCGGCCGGGGCACCTCACTGCTGATGGTTTTCAAGAAATTTTCCGCCGCCGGATTGATATGAATCAGTTTTTCAGAGTTATCGACAGCCACAATCCCGTCACGCATATAATTGAGGATAGCCTCTACTTTGCTCTTTTCGGCGGAGATCTCTCCAAGAGTGCTGTTCAGACGGGAGGCCAGATAGTTATACATGTTAACCAGCTGTCCGATCTCATCATCGGAGTATGCCTCCACTCGTTGGGAAAAATCACCGCGCGACATCTGCTCCGCTTTCTGAGTAACCTCTTTTATGGGATGTATGATTGTACGGGTCAGAGCCATGCCGATCGCGAAGCTGATTATTAGCACCAGTACCGAACCAGAAATCAGCATGCGCTTGATCTCTTTCAAGGTCTGATCGATTTTTTTCAATGAACTGCTCAGATAAATAACCCCGACCACCGTTCCTTCATGTTTGATCGGGTAAGCGAGGTAATAATAACGATGTTTGTTCTCTGCGCTGACGCGGATCGCCTCACTGGGGTTCCCGGCCAGGGCCTTGGTGATCTCGGCCTGAATTACCCGTCCCCCAACCATCTCCGGGTGCCCCGATGTTCCGGTAACCCGGGCATAACGATCCAGAACGATGATATCCAGATCTCCCGTACCCTTGAAGCCTTCCACAATATCGGCCACAAACTCACTGCCCCCCTCCTCCGAGATGCGCGGGGTCAGGAAGGTGGTAAGCAGTTTGGCCTGTGTTTCCAACCCTTCGATAAAATTGTGCAGGTAATAATTTTCAAGCGATTGCACCAGATATACGCTGATTAGCTGGAGAGCAAAAAGAACAAGTAGAGAATATACCAACACAATTTTCCATTGAAGCCCTTTAAACACTGCTCTCCCTCCGGAAGTAATATCCTACTCCCCTTTTAGTGCAGATATATGTCGGATCCGCAGGATTCTCCTCGATTTTTTCCCGTAAGCGCCTGATCATCACATCGACCGTCCTTTCCTCACCGATATAATCATATCCCCATACTTCATTCAACAGTTTTTTGCGCGTAAAGATATGATTGGGTTGTTGCATCAGGAAGGTTAGTAAGGTAAACTCACGGAATGATAGCTCGACAACCTCGCCATCTTTTACCACTTCCATGGTATTGAAATCAACTTCCAGGCCGCCAATCCTCAACCGAGTCCCCATCTGGCGCTGGCTTAAAGCACTTCTTCTTAATACCGCCTTTACTCTGGCCATGACCTCCCTGATGCTAAACGGCTTGGTGATATAGTCGTCTGCTCCTATCTCCAGACCGACGATTTTATCAACTTCGGTCTCCTTTGCCGTCAGCATAATAACCGGGAGCCTGCTCCGGGTTGCACGAATTTCCTGACATACTTCAAACCCATCACGTCCCGGGAGCATGATATCAAGAAGAACAAGGTCGAGATCTAGCTCTGCTATCTTTTTCAAGGCATCCTCACCATCAAAGGACAGAAAGACCTTGTATCCCTCTTTCTCCAGGCTGTATTTAAGTATCTCTGCTATGGATCGCTCATCATCGACCACCAATATTTTATAAGCCATCATGAGCCCCCAAAATTAATTGATTGTTCCTTTGTCTATTCGCCTTTTCCATAATATTATCCTTCTCTCTGGAGGCGGGTAATGAACCGCCGTTCCATATAAAAAGGGCCGGGATCTCTCTGCCCGGCCTGTAATTTATATATCAATTAAACATTCAACGGTTAACGACGAACATAGTTCAGGGGGTTAACCCGATTTGCCTGAATCCAGTTGCCCCCGTTGGCCGTCCTTACCTCAAAATGAAGATGTATGCCCGTGCGTCCATAGGTCTGCCCGGTATTCCCCATATACCCGATCGTGCCCCCTCTGCTTACCGCCTGACCCGGCGAGACCAGAATCCGGCTCAGATGGGCATAGACGGTATATAAATTCCCGTGGTTGATGACGACGATATTCCCGTAAGCCTTGTAATACTGTGCGGCAACAACCATCCCGGACTCTGCAGCAACTATCGGGGTCTTGCACAGGGTGCCGGCAGAAATATCGATTCCCCGATGCCCCCCCGAGTAGG
>JBASYW010000165.1:0-3179 GCA_049277715.1 Dethiobacteria bacterium
CGTAAGGGATCCGGAACCTGATCAGGCCCAGCACCAACTTCATGGAATCAAATAAAAGGAGAGGCATGGCTGAAAATATAATAATCATCATCCTTAAAATAATAACCAAACCCTTGATTATCCCTCCCGTGGTGATGAGGGGAATGGTCCCGATCTTCAGGATAGCAGTCCCTGACGGGGAGAAGATACTCTGAATAACCAGCAAGAAGAGCAAAAGGGGGATGAATTTCCTGATTTTATCATAAATTTGCCGACCATCCAGATTAAAATAAATTAACAGGCCGATGGTCAGCACAAATAAGCCCAGCAGCCAGAACGGATCACTGATGATGATGGAAAGCGTGGAGATTACCAATATGGTTACCAACGCCGTCCGGGGATCCAGGCTGTCAATCGTAGCTGTCGTCTTCATTTAGAACACCCCTTTTTAATATCAAAAAGCGGTCCGTGTTGGAACGGCAAAACTCAAGATCATGGCTGATAAGGATAAAACCCGTCCCTTTCGAGCTAATTTCGGTCAACATATCGGCAAAATTGGTCTTTCTCCGGTGGTCCAGCCCCGTAGTCGGCTCATCAAAAATAAGAAAATCCGGTTCAAGAACCATGATGGAGGCAATAGCCAGACGCTGTTTCTCGCCCCGGCTCAAATTAAGGGGAAAAGCATCGGCAAGATCTCTCAATTCAAATCTATCCAAGGCCTTCTCTACTTTTAAATGGCTTTCTTCCCGGTTATATCCCCGGTAATGCAACCCAAAACTTAACTCCTCATAAACAGTTGGGTTAAAGATCTGTTTATCCGGATTCTGAAACAGGTAGCCGATACGGGCCCCGATCTGAGGCAGGGAGCATTTTCCGATATCCCGGCCCTCAAGGAGCACCCTCCCCTCTGTGGGCGGATACATACCCATAATAATCTTGCCCAAGGTCGTCTTCCCGCTGCCGTTGGGCCCCATTAACGCAATGCGCTCCTCTCTTTCGATGGAAAACCCGATATTACTGAAGATCGCCGCCGATCCGCCGGGGGAATAGCTGAAAGATACATCTTCCACTTTTAAAAAACTCAATTTGCGACCTCCTCAAGAAGAATGAGAGAGAAGTTTACCTTTATCCGCCAGCCATGCCGACGGCTCATCCAATGCCAGAAGCTTATCTGCCGGAGCCAGCCTCTCATAGTTATGATCGACCATGACGATGGTCCTGCCTTTTTCTTTTAGTGCACTGACAATATCAAAAATCATTTCACAGTGCTCGGCATCCAGTTGGGATGACACTTCATCAAGAATCAGTAACTGCGGATCAAGGGCCAGAACTGCTGAGAGTGCAACGAGCTGTTGCTCGCCTCCCGAAAGAGTGTTGGGATTGCGCTCCAGAAGATGCATGATTTTAGTCAGATGTGCTACTTCCGTAATGCGCCTTGCAATTTCTTCACGGAGAAGACAGATGTTTTCAGGACCGAAGGCAATTTCATTTTTCACCACCGGCAGGAAAAGCTGGGTCTCGGGATCCTGAAATACAATCCCCACCCGTGTAGCAATCCCGGGCAGGGTCAATTCCGTTGTGTTTTTACCAAATAAGAGGACTTCTCCTTCCATATATCCATCTATAAAATGAGGAATGATGCCGCAAAGAGCAAAACAGAGGGTGCTTTTCCCACAGCCGCTCAGGCCGATTATACCCAGCACTTCCCCCTCATCAAGGGAAAAACTGATTTTATCGATTATTTTTCGTCCTTCTTCTTTATAAGCAAAGGAAAAATTTTTAACCACCAACGGTCTGCTCACTGCACATCAACCTCGGTTACATACTTGCACCAGCGCTGTCCAAATTGATCCTGTTTGGCGATGAGCAGAAGAGGGCCAAACCCCCCGGATGATTTTCCGGCAAGCCGTTCACCGTCCCGGGCAAAAACAAGATAAAGATGATCCTTATATGAAAGTTCGTCCATATCATATGCTACCACGTATGCATCCACGGCCCTGGCCACGACTCGCACTCCTCTCTCCCTGAAATCATCAACAACGTAAGAAAGGATATTCTCCAGAGGAATGCCCATATAGGTATGATCGCTGGGAGATGCAGTGCTGGTTCTCAAGGTTGTCGTGAATTCCATGACCCCCAAAGTTTTCATCTGCTCCAGATCAATTCTGCCCGCCTCTTCACCTTTAATCTTGACCACCAGAACAGGATTTTGCATATCCTGTTCATTTTTTGACATCGTCATGCGGTTAAAATATGCAAGTATCACGACCAATACCAGCAGTATGGCAATAATGAAAACAGGAGACCATCTCTTCCATCTCTCCATAATTTAATCCTTTCTTTTCTTTTCAAAGCTGTGTTTTTCACCTTACCGGGTAAGACCGATATTAAATTTTTTAAGATACTTAAGCAGGGCAAAGGCAATCAGGCCCCCCATCGCTCCGGACAAAGAAGCCGCCGCGAGACTTAACAGCAGAGGGATAAGGGGCAAGCGGAAAAATACAAAAGATACCAGGACCGTGCCGGTTACATTGGCCACTACCCCCCCCAACAATGCATGCATGGAAGTACGTACTCCGCCTCGCAAAATTATATATAATAAATCGACAAAAATACCGGGTGCAATATAGGTTAAAATGCTGGCCACTCCATGCGATCCGTAAATCCCCAGGGCAATGACCAGAATAGCCTGAATAATCCCGATCAGGGTACCGGCACCACGTTTATCGACAAGACCGCAACCTAGAATAATCCAGAGCATGTAAAACCCCCCGGCGACCACCCCGCCCGGAATATAAAGCGGACCCGTAATAATCTGCGCCAACGGCACGATAAACGGTTTGATGGCCACCCCAAGTACCGCCATCATCGTCAGAAGAACAAGATCAAAGACCGTAAACTTTTTCAATAATCCAGCTTTCATTTTTAATTCAGCCTTTTCTCAATCAGTATCTATCTATCCCTCATACAAGAGACCGTGTGGCCCCTGAAGGGGGGAGTGATGCATACGGTATATTAAATTGGGGGTGGTAAAGGGCAACTCCTGCTTTACCATTTCCGACAACCTCCTCATCCCCCGGCCTCAAGGAACACCGGGGCAATCCAGCAAGGTCATTTAATCTCCCCGAGCATGCGCGGGGAGATCTGTAAGCTGTATCTCCGTAACATGCTCTAACCAGTAATCACTATGTGGCAAATTG
>JBASYW010000166.1:0-3456 GCA_049277715.1 Dethiobacteria bacterium
GGGGGTGCCGCCGCATCATTCTGGCACGCGAACTGAGTCTGAAAGAAATCCGTGAGATTCACGAAAAGGCGGATGTGGAGCTGGAAGTATTTGTGCACGGGGCGATGTGTCTGGCTTACGCGGGCCGCTGTATCCTGAGCGCTTACTTTACCGGCCGGGGAGCCAACCGTGGAGAATGCACCCAGCCCTGCCGCTGGAGTTATACTCTGACGGAGGAGAACAGGCCGGATGATCCCCTCCTTTTGACGGAGGAAGAGGAAGGGAGTTATATCCTCAGCTCAAAAGACCTCAATATGCTTGAGCATATCCCCGCACTTATCGAGGCCGGCATCCACGGTTTAAAGGTTGAAGGGCGGATGAAGGGGACACATTACGTGGCCACCGTCACCAGAGTATATCGTGAGGCGATTGATCGTTACCTGCGCCAACCGCAAAAGTTTACCCTTGATCCGGCCTGGGAGGAGGAACTCTCCAAGGTAAGTCATCGTCCTTACCATACCGGTTTTTATTTTGGCCGGCCCGAACAGGTTGATCCCATGGAGAAAGAGAGGTACCGGCAACGCTGCACCCTGGCCGCGGTCGTCCTTGAATATGATCGGGAAGAGGAGATCGCCCTGATCGAGCAGCGCAATTATTTTGAAAAAGGGGAGGAGCTGGAAGTCTTCGGGCCGGATGGAAAGCCTTTCAGGTTTATGGTGGAGAAGATCTTTAACCTTGCCGGAAACGAAGTCGATGCGGCATCTCATCCCCGGGAACACCTCAGGATACCAGTGGCCGGGAAGGTGGCCCCGATGGATATTTTAAGAAAATATCTCCCCCGCTCCGGAACGGAGTGAAAAAACGGAACACTCCACTATCCATCCTTTCATAGTGGTATAATTATCTGCCCCCGGGTCGAAAATGACTGCAGGGGGTTATTTATGTTGAAGCGTTATGATCATCAACGGCGTATTCTTTTTTTACTGTTATTTCTGACGCTCTTTTTTTCATTGCTGGTGCTGCGGCTGACGTTTATACAGATTATCAATAGCGAGGAGCTGACCAAGTGGGCCGTCCGGCAACGTAGTCAGAGCATTGTTTTGGGACATGGGCGGGGTGATATTCAGGATCGGAACGAAAGGTCTCTTCTCAACGGGGCTCAGGAGGAGGCTATCGTTGCTTTTCCTTCAATATACCGGGGCAAAGAGGATCTTATCGGCTTTGATTCATCATCAAAATATATCATAGATAAAATACTGTCTCCGCCCCATGCCCAATTTCCATTCATCGTGGAGAGGGGCCGAATGGGATCACTTGCCTTCAGCCCTGATCATGTTATTCCGGGAGTAGTCAAGGTTGCCGTGCAGGGGAGGTACAGCTCCCATGTCCTTGCCGCTCATGTTGTGGGGCATATCCGTAACAGTGACGGAGAGGGGCAGAAAGGGATCGAGCTCTTTTACAATGCGGAGCTTTCAAGCGGCCAGCCGCCCCTCCTTTCCGCTTTTGTTGATGGAAAGAAGAATCTTATCGGGGGGTTAGGTATCAGGCTGCGCAACGCCTCGTCCGGATATCTGCAACCGTACAATGTGATCTTGACCATTGACTATGACTTGCAGGAATATGTGGAGAAAATAATGGATGCGCACATCAGTCAGGGTGCCGTGGTGGTGATGAATCCGTCCACCGGCGATATACTGGCCATGGCCAGTAGGCCCAATTATCAGCCCGGCTGTGTGGAGGATTACCTCGGCCGGAAGGATGGGCCGTTCAACAATCGAGGTACGATATCTTATCAGCCCGGTTCGGTCTTCAAGACCGTTCTTGCCGCCGCCGCCTTTGAAGAGGGCCTGGTCTCTTTGTTTCAGGATTGCTCATGTTACGGAGCGGTTGAATTGCCGGAGGGGCGCATCCCCTGCCCGCATGTCCACCCGCATGCCGATCTGACCTTTACGGAGGCTTTTGCGTATTCCTGCAATACCACCTTTATCCGGCTGGGTCAGGAACTGGGGGCGGAAAAGATTGAACGGTATGCACGCCTGCTGGGGCTGGGTGAAGAAGTCGGACTTCCGCTGGGGGAGGATGCCGGGTGCATACCTTCTCCGGATCAGCTCAAGAACGAAATCGCCCTGGCCAATACATCCATCGGCCAGGGCCTTGTGCAGATTACTCCGATCCAGGCGGCACAGATGATGGCCATCATTGCCAATGACGGGAAAAAAGTAAAGCCGAGGCTGGTTGATAGCATCACCGATTGCCGTAACCGAACGGTCAAGCGTTTTTCTTGCGATAAGGGGACGAGGGTGCTGAGCTATTCCACGGTCAACAAACTGAAATTCATGTTAAACAGTGTCACCACATATGGCACCGGCAGTGACGCTGCAAATTTGGAGTATATGGTGGGAGGGAAGACCGGGACGGCGCAGAGCGGAAGGCGTCGAGAAGGCCGGGAGGTTCTGAATCACTGGTTTACGGGCATGGCCCCGCTGGAGAATTCCAGGGTGGTTGTAGCTGTCTTTATCGAGGAAAAGGGGAACGTCAGTGCCGCCGAGATTTTCCGGATCGTGTCCGATAAGGCCCTGAGTATAATTGAATAACGGGTGTCGTTATTTGAAGTCCCGGGCAATCTTCTGGATCGCCCGCTTCTCAATTCTTGATACATATGAACGGGAGATGCCGAGCATTTTGGCGATCTCCCGCTGGGTGTGGCGCTTTTTGCCGGAGAGGCCGAAACGCATGACCAGCACCTGTTTTTCTTTTCCGCGCAGTTTCTCATCAATAACGGCGTTAACCCCTTCAGAGAGAATTGCCACCTCTACTTCCTTCAACACGGAATCTTCATAACTGAGGACATCTTCAAATTTTATTTCGTTGCCGTCGTGATCAAAACCTAATGGTTCCTGTAATGAAACCTCTGTTTTTCTCTTGGAAAGAGAACGGAAGTACATCAATATTTCGTTCTCGATACACCGGGCCGCATAGGTGGCCAGGCGGGTGCCGCAGTTGATATCAAATGTATTGATGGCCTTGATCAACCCGATCGTGCCGATGGAGATCAAATCTTCTTTATCGATGGTCGTTTCAAATTTTTTGATGATATGGGCGACCAGTCTGAGATTTCGTTCAATCAGGACGTTTCTGGCTTCATTATCACCTGAAATCATTTTCTGCAGATAGATCTTTTCTTCCTCCATGGATAGAGGATGGGGGAAAGAACTGTTGGCATAGTAGCCGATCAACAGAAAGAGCTCATCTGCCAGAGCCGCCAGCGTGAGCAGAAACACGAGAAACCCTCCTTACTTGTCTTCCTCTTTAAAAATCAGCACCTTAAAATTATATGCATCGATTCTTCAAAATGTGTCTGTTTTTTTATTTATTTTTATTATCAACTCGGGCACCTTTTTGTGTCATTGCTATGAAAGTAAACACTTCGTTGTTACCCTGAAGCTGACGGGCTTTCATTTATCGTGGTGCGGGTAA
>JBASYW010000167.1:0-1612 GCA_049277715.1 Dethiobacteria bacterium
ATATTGCTGGCCGATAAAGCAGTCTGTTCCGATAGCTTTCTCACCTCGTCAGCAACCACGGCAAAGCCCTGCCCATAGCTCCCCGCCCTTGCAGCCTCGATGGCCGCATTTAAAGCCAGAAGGTTGGTCTGGTTGGAAATCTCATTGATGGAGGCGACCATCTTGCCAATCTCCACCGTTTTCCGGATCAACCCCTCAACCGAGGTTAACACCCTTTCGATCACCTGCCCGATAACATCTATCTGCTTCTGGGCGTTCTCCACTTCCTCACGGCCTTTGGAAGCCTTCTCGTTAACCGTCTGGCTTGATTCGGCCATCTTCGTGGATCTCTGAGCCAATTCCTGAACACTGGCCGCAAATTCATTGGTAGTGGAAGCGATCTCCTGCACCGAAGCATTGATACTTTCCGCCGAACTGAGTAGATCTTCACTGGCACTTGAAACACCGGCGGCCGCTTTCTGTGAATTTTGGACCATATTTTCCGCTTTTACTCTTAATTTTTTAGCCTCCTCCTCGGAGGACGTAATCAAATTAATAAAATTGTAACCCTTTACCGTGGTTACAATCGCACATCCGATCGCCAGAACAAAGGTCAATGGATTTCCAACCAGATCAGCAAACCCCATCCCTGCCAGACCGGGTCCGGGGTAGTATAGAATTAATACCAGATTCAATACAAAACAGATGGCACCGCCAATGATAACAATGGGTAAGTTGTAATACATAATCCCGGCAATCACAATTACCAACCAGAGCGGGGTTAGAAATACCGCTTTCTGTATCAGTATCACGATGACAAAAACGGCGATGATGATGGTGATCATCAATAAATATTTTATAAAATCCGCACTCGGGAAAAAGATATAGATCATGGTGGCGATGACAAATAATACAAAGACAATGCCCATGGCCATCAAAATAGTGTTCAAAGAAGTCACCGCCATACCGGTAAATTTTGAAAACAACAACATACCGAAACCACCCACAAATACCCCCCAAAGTAATTTAATAGCCAGAGAATTAGTTGAAATTTCGTTCTGTTTAAGAAAGCTCATCGCCGATTCCCCTTCCATAAAAGTATAAAATAAAATCATTATTTTGAATTTATAGTCTATGCTAAAAGTATATGTTATTTTACAAAATAATCAAATAATTTTATGACTTTGTTTATGTATGGCAGGCTGCCTCCTTCTGAAACAGATCGAACCGGACAATAAATCCATGGGAAATGACCGAATATAATAATATTTACCAAAATCAGTCTTCAACCCGGCCCCTCACTGTAGCCGCCCTCTCTTTATTTATATAAAGTTATATCTACAACACCCTGCAACCGGGAGGAACTTCCCAATCGGGCCTGATCAGCACGTCTTTCCCGTCATTTGAAGCTATTTTGAGGATGATGGCCTCTTCATCCGTATCCGAAGTGGAGACATTTACTATGGCAATGACCAGGCGGCCTTCCAATGCATCCGCGTTATAATTATCGGTAAGCTCAATTTCACCATTCATCATACCTGCATCGCCAAAATCAACCTTAACCTGGAACTTCTGCAGAGATCTTTCTTCATGATAGACATAAACCTCCGCAATACGACCTACACGGATATCG
>JBASYW010000168.1:0-5406 GCA_049277715.1 Dethiobacteria bacterium
GGGCAGGTCCGGTTCCACTAGCGGAGAAGCTCCTGTTAAACCCAAATTCTCATCTTCCACAATTTTTCTCAATTCCTGCGGATCGGCGGCTCTTTCTATCGCCGGGCGGGTCAGGATAAGGTCATCCGCCACCCGGGATAAAAGGGATAACATCCCCCGCATATCCTTATCTTCCATGATGCCGACGACCATAATAAGGCGCCTGCATGTATAATGTTCGGCGGTCGCCCTGATCATTGCTCTGACGGCGGCGGTATTATGCGCTCCATCGATGACCACCAGCGGTTTTTTCTGCAAAACCTCCAAACGCCCGGGCCATTTTGCCGCTCTCAACCCTTCCCTCAGTGCCTCTTCATCTACAAAAAAACCCTCATTCCCGAGAGATTCAATAACGCCGATGGAGACGGCGGCATTTTCAACCTGATACTCTCCCCGAAGGGGGATGAAAATATTGCGGTACTCATTTTGCAGGCCCCGGCAATCAAACCGCTGCCCCTCGGGGACTATCTTCCGTCCTCCGTATTCAATAATCCCGTGGTAACCGGCCGTAGTCGCAAAGTTATCTCCTGCAGAGACAACGTGATAAAGCGGTGCTCTTTTATCCGCGGCGCTTTTCTGCAAGACCCGTTCCGCAGCCGGATCATGGACCGCGGTAAACAGAGGGATGCGCTCCTTGATTATACCGGCCTTCTCATAGGCGATCTTCTCCAGGGTGGAACCAAGGATATGAGTATGATCACGGCTTATGTTGGTGATAACCGTAATCAGCGGAGAGACAATATTGGTTGCATCCAGCCGCCCCCCCAGTCCGGTTTCCAGAACCACCAGATCGGGAGCGGACTCCGCATAATAGTTAAAAGCAATCGAGGTAACCACTTCGAATTCGGTGAGCGGCCCCAGACCGGGGATCCGGGAAAGTTCTTCGACCAGCGGCCGAATCAGTTTTACGTTTTCAACGAGTTTCTCCGGTATAATGTCCCGGCCATCTATACTGATGCGGTTATTGAACATCTCGAGGTACGGAGAGGTGTACAAACCCACGCGGTAGTCTGCGGTCCGCAAGACGGATGTAATAAAAGCAGCGGTGGAACCTTTGCCGTTTGTTCCCGCAATATGTATGCATTTAAACTGATGATGTGGATTCCCCAGCCGCTCCATCAAGGCGTTCATCCGTTCCAAACCCGGCCGGATTCCGAATCGTCCGACACTATGAATCCACTGCAACGCTTCTTCGTACGTCAACCCGACATCCTTCTTCCATGCCCCCATCAACAACCAAAGCAAGGTCTTTTCGCCTTCAGGATCTCCGTTTGGGACCTACATCATCCCTTTTAACTCTTCCAACCGATCCTGCAGTTTTTCGCAGATGGCCGAGAGATCATGATAGCGGTTTTCCACTTTGGTGATCACTGCCGCAGGAGCTTTCTGCATAAAACCATGGTTGTCCAGCTTGTTTTTATTTTTATTCAGCTCCTCCAAGGTGGTGGATAACTCTTTTTCCAGTCTGCCGATCTCATCTTTTAAATCAACCAGGCCCGCCAGCGGGAGATAAATTTCCACTTCATCGCCGATGATTGCCGTTAAAGCCTGCCTAGGTTTCTCGGCCTCCACATCGATGGTGAGCTCGGAAACAAAGCCGAGTGCCTTGATATTATCGGTTTCTTCCTCCAACAAATCTTTTCTGGAGGGGACAACACGCAGCACAATCGGTGTCTTCCGTGCCGGAGGGAAATTGACCCGACTCCGCAAATTGCGGATATTACGGATTATTTCCTGAACCAGCTCCATCTCCTCCACCTCCCGGCCAAACTCAAGCTCCCGGCGGTAGCGGGGCCATGCCGAGACGATCAGAGCTTCTCTCTGCCCCCCCGGTAATGAGTGCCATATTTCTTCGCTGATGAAGGGCATAAAAGGATGAAGCAAGCGCAACGTGCCTTCCAGAACGTAGAATAAAACTCCACGGGTCAATGCTGATCTTGCCTCCACCCCTTCTGCATCACTGCTCTTTGCATACAGATCGGATTTGCTGAATTCTACATACCAGTCACAGAAATCATTCCAGAGAAACTCATAAACTTTCCGTGCCGCTTCGCCCAGTTCATACTCTTCCAAAAGTGCGGTAACTTCCCTGACTGCAGCATTGTAACGGTGCAGAATCCAGCGATCATTACGGTTCAAACCTTTGGGCAACGCATCGGGGTTTATCCGTGCATAAGACCTGTCTGCACCGAGATTCATCAGTGTAAACCGGGAAACGTTCCATATTTTATTTACAAAATTACGGCCCGCCTCCACATTCTCCTGACGGAAGCGCTGGTCACCTCCCGGGGCTTGGCCGGTAATGAGTGTGAAGCGTAGGGTATCGGCACCATATTGCTCAATCATCTCGATGGGATCAATCCCGTTTCCTAGCGACTTGCTCATCTTCCGCCCCTGAGCATCACGGACCAACCCATGAATATAAACCGTATGAAACGGTACTTCTTTCATAAAAGCCAGCGACATGATGATCATGCGTGCCACCCAGAAATAAATAATGTCATAACCGGTAACGAGCACATCGGTAGGGAAGTACCTGTGCAGATCTTCGGTATCATCCGGCCACCCCATCGTGGAAAAAGGCCATAGAGCCGAGCTGAACCAGGTATCCAGAACATCGGGATCCTGAGTGAGGTTTTCTCCGCCGCACCGGGGACAGGCAGCGGGGTCTTCATAATCCACAATCGTTTCCCCGCATGCACAGTACCAGGCGGGGATACGGTGTCCCCACCAGATCTGTCTTGAAATGCACCAATCGCGTACATTCTCCATCCAGTTAAGGTAGACCTTGGCAAACCTCTCGGGGATAAATATTACTTCCCGATCCTGCACGACCCTTGCCGCCTCCACAGCCAACGGCTTCATCTTGACGAACCACTGCCTTGAGACCAGCGGCTCCACGACGGTGGTGCAACGCTGGCAACGGCCGGGAGCATGACGATAGTCATCAATTCTCTCAATCAACCCCTGCCGCTCAAGATCCTCGACTACCCTCCGCCGGCATTCCTGACGGTCAAGACCGCGGTACCTGCCCGCCGCATCGGTCATCCGTGCGTCATTGCCGATTACATTTACTGTCTCCAACCCATGGCGGTGGCCGATCTCCCAGTCGTTGGGATCATGTCCGGGGGTAATTTTAACCGCCCCGCTGCCAAAAGAGGGATCAACATACTCATCGGCAATAACCGGTATCTCCCGATTTACCAATGGCAGAAGAACCTTCCTGCCTATAACTTTGTGGTAGCGTTTGTCCTCCGGGTGGACGGCCACGGCGGTATCCCCAAGCATCGTCTCCGGTCGGGTGGTGGCGATGATCATAAATTCTTCCGTGCCGACAAGCGGATACCTGATATAAGTAAGAGTGGATTCTTCCTCTTCATGTTCAACTTCAATATCGGAAAGAGCGGTATGGCACCGGGGACACCAGTTGATCATATAATCACCGCGATATATCAATCCCCGGCGGTAAAGATTCACAAATACTTCCCGCACCGCTCGTGAACATCCTTCATCCAGGGTAAACCGTTCCCGGGACCAGTCACAGGAGACACCTATCTTCTGCAGTTGTTTTACAATACGGGAATGATACCTGTCTTTCCATTCCCACACTCTCTCCAGAAAAGATTCCCGGCCAAGATCATGCCTTGAAACCCCTTCCGCCTGCAGGTGTTCTTCGACTCTAATCTGCGTGGCAATCCCCGCATGGTCGGTCCCCGGCAACCAGAGAGCGTCAAAGCCCTGCATCCTTCTCCATCTGATGAGCACATCCTGGATCGTATTGTCCAGTGCATGCCCCATATGCAGCGATCCCGTAACATTGGGAGGAGGTATGACGATTGTAAATGATTTATCATGTGGGTTTTTCCCGGCCCGGAAGCAATTCTTATCCAGCCAGAACCGGTAAATTTTATCCTCCACCTCATGCGGATCATACACCGGTTTTAAATTAATCTCCATCTTCGAGTCACCTCGTCCAATAGCATGTTTTTTCCATGGGGTTTCAATTCTTTAATATATTCTTTCCATGATTAAAAGTCAACTTGCAGGGCCTCCCGGAGGCCGGTTTGCCCGCCGCCCCGATCGCTAACCGCCGCCGGTCGTTCCAATGCCCTGGTAAGAGCGGCGAAGACGAAGCTCCCGCTCCACCTCCTGCGAAAAAGTGCCCCGGAAGACCTCCCAATGCGGGGCAATCAAGAGCTCCTTCCTGAACACTTCGCTCAACAACCGATGTACAACAATATCCCGGCGTAAAATCTCCAGCTGATTGCAGATTATTTGCAGATACTCTTGCCGGGTCAGCACCTTTATTTTACCCGCCCGGAATTGTTTCTCCAGCGGGGTATGCTTGATTATCTGGAGCTGGTGGAACTTGATCCCTTTTACGGGCAGATCGTTTAATCTCTCTATCGTTTCCAGCATCTCATCTTCGCTCTCTCCCGGCAACCCGTTGATGATATGGACACAGACCGTAATACCGCGGCGGGCCGCTTCGGAAACCGATTCCTGAAACCGGGCAAAAGTATGTCCCCGGTTGATCAGCTCCAGCGTCCGATCATGCGCGGATTGCAAGCCCACCTCCAGCCAGAAGTGGTATTTCCGGGCATACTCTTCCAGCAGATCCAGCACCTCTGTCCGGAGGCAGTCCGGTCTGGTGGCAATGCTCAGACCGATCACCCCGGGCATGGATAAGGCCTGATCATATACATGACGGAGGCGGGAGACAGGGGCATAAGTATTGCTGTAGGACTGAAAATAGGCCATATATTTATATCGGGGGACAGCTGTCCCCTTTTTACTTGCGGTTTCCGCCGCACGGTTAAGCCGTCCCGGCGATCGATAAAGGTTTCTCTTCTCCATCCTCAACTGGTAGTCGAGAATCTGTTCTTTGATCTCTCGTCTATGCCCGTCCCGCTCGTCGGCCGCCGCGGGGGGGCTGAAACCGGGGTTATAGCAGAAGATACAACCTTCATCTGAAATTGTTCCATCACGGTTTGGACAGGTGAAGGAGGCATTCAAGGGGATCTTGTAAACCCTTTCACCTATTTTTTCCTTGAAATATGCGCTTAGGCGGTAATACCAACCTGCAGGTGGCATATTTTACTCCTCTTTCCCTTTTTTCACAGCATCCTTCTTCAGCTTTCCAGCCCGGCGATCGGCAAGATGGAGGGCTAAAAATGATATGTCCGCAGGGGTTACTCCATCGATCCTTGAGGCCTGGCCCAGTGTATGGGGCCTGATATCCTTCAATTTCTGTTTTGCTTCGGCGGAGAGGTTTGTCAGATGATCATAGGGGAAATCGGCGGGGATGCGCCGCTCTTCCATTCTAAGCATCTCCCTGATCGTCTTTCTCTGTTTAACCAGGTAACC
>JBASYW010000169.1:0-7758 GCA_049277715.1 Dethiobacteria bacterium
AATGATCGGAAGTGTAATATTCAGTCAGTCGACCAATAAAAATACCGGCCAGAAGCCCCGATACGATTGCCCAGAAGGCTTTTAAATCTCCCAATAAATTAATTGTTAAAAAGTAAGATGCTACTAGTACAATAACTGCGCTGATAATAATGCCGCGTTCAAGAACTGCCCCAAGGCGAACCCCTTCTTTGGCCCGTACAAAGAAAAATCCGATCACGGAAGCAAGTATCCCCACAGATGCCACCAAAAGCGGCAATAAGACCGCCTGCATGGATAAGCCCGCATTTTGATAGACGACCACACCGAGGGTCATCGTGGCTATCAATGACCCCACATAAGATTCAAAGAGATCAGCACCCATCCCTGCTACATCACCAACATTATCCCCTACATTATCGGCGATTACACCGGCATTGCGGGGATCATCTTCAGGTATCCCCGCTTCGATTTTACCCACGAGATCCGAACCTACATCGGCGGCCTTGGTATAAATTCCTCCGCCTACCCGGGCGAAAAGTGCAATTGAACTTCCACCCAGAGCGTAACCATTTACCATCGCCGGATCTTTGATAAAGATATAGAGGATCCCCACACCCAACAATCCAAGACCGGCAACCATCATACCCATTACCGTTCCGCTGGAAAATGCCAATGTCAGAGCAGGATTTACTCCTTTTCTGGCCGCCGCGGCAGTTCTAACATTGGCTACCGTAGCTACACGCATCCCTACATAACCGGCCAGAGCGGAAAAAAGAGCTCCAACCAGGAAGCTGATCGCCGTCTGTATGTCAACCTGATAACCCAATATTACAAACAGGACAATGACAAAAACAGCGAGATAAACATACTCCCTTTTTATAAAGGTCATCGCTCCTTCCCTGATAGCTGCGGCAATAGTTGCCATCTTTTCGGTTCCGGCCTCGGCTTTATTTATTCGTATCCAGAGTATAATTGCAAATATTAGTCCAACAGTGCCGCAGGCAGGAACCCACCAAAACAATTCTTCAGCCATTATCAAAAATACCTCCTTCCATTAAATGTTATTTTTAATTATTTATTCTCATATATATATTATAAATAAAAATGATAAATCCTCTTACTTAATTAAATAAGATAGCCGGTATGAAGACTACTTCAAAACAATCGGATAATCACCGGTAAAACATGCCAGGCATAGCTTCTCCTCAGGAATACCTACCGCGGAGACCATCCCTTTGGTGCTTAAAAACCCCAGAGAATCGGCTTGTATTAATTTAAGAATCTCTTTTTCCCCCCTGGAGGCGATTAACTCTCCGCGGATAGGGGTATTAATCCCATAGTAACACGGTGAAATTACCGGTGGAGAGCTGATGCGCATATGAACCTCTTTGGCGCCGGCTTGTCGCACCATCTTTATCAGCTGAAGACTTGTTGTTCCCCGGACAATGGAATCATCAATTATAGCCACTCTTTTCCCTTCAACGATGCTTTTTACCGGGTTTAGCTTGATCCCCACCTTGAGCTTTCTCATTTCAGGATCCGGCTGCAGAAAGTTTCTTCCGATATAGCGATTTTTTATCAACCCCATCTCGTAAGGCAGACCTAATTTTTCAGCATAACCGGAGGCCGCAGAAATACTGGAGTCAGGAACACCGATTACGATATCGGCATCCACGGGATGTTCATCTGCAAGAATCCGTCCCAGCTCTCTCCGTACCAGATGAACATTCTTGCCACAAAGATCACTGTCAGGCCGCGCAAAGTAAATAAATTCAAAAACGCAGAGGGCTGATCGTGGAGACGGAGAAATCTTGTAGGAACTGATCCACTTCTCGTTGATGATCACCATTTCTCCCGGCTCAACATCGCGCACAAATTCAGCTCCTATCGTATCAAAGGCACATGTTTCCGAAGCAAGCACGTAATCTTTCCCATTAATTAATCCGATAGAAAGCGGCCTGATTCCCAGCGGGTCTCTCAAGCCGATAACCTTGTCTTTGGTAAGGATAATAAATGCATATCCTCCCTGAAGAGCGGGAACAACTCTTTTTAAAGACTCTTCTATTTCCAGACTTCCTTCACGGGCCACAAAATGTGCCAGAAGCTCGCTATCAGTCGAGGTTTGAAAAATAGCCCCTTGTGATTCAAGACCCTCACGGAGCTGGCGATGGTTCAATAAATTTCCGTTATGGGCGATGGCCAACTCTCCAAAACGGTATCTGAACAATAATGGTTGTGTGTTTTCGGGGCAGAGACCATCTTCCCCGTAAGAATAACGGACATGTCCCAAAACCAGATTTCCTTTATGCCGGTCAAGAGACCCCATATCCCCGAAAACTTCCGATACAAGTCCCATCCCTTTCTTTACCCAGATTCTTTCGCCGTTATTTACAGCTATACCGGCACTTTCCTGTCCTCTATGTTGTAAAGCGTAAAGGGCAAAACAGGCCGTCTGGACAGTATTTTTATTTTTTATTACCCCTCCGAAAAGACCACACTCTTCTTTCATCTTTTCATCTTCGAAATCAGTAATAAAATTTTCAACGTCCATTTCAGGACCCCCTATTTTTAATCTATATTACCATCGTAGTTAAAAAACGGTATACTCTCTTGTGGCCGCTCAATCCTTCTTCGGGGGAAACTTGTTCTTCAGATATTTACGAAATCCCTCTTCCTGTAAAGCCAGGTTCTTCTGTTCTATATCAGCGATCATGCTGCTGCGGTGATCGGATATCCTGTTTTGCAAGGCCGGATCCGCAACTGCTATTATCTGTACCGCCAGCAAACCGGCATTGAAGGCCCCGTTTATGGCCACCGTAGCTACCGGTATGCCCCGCGGCATCTGTAGAATTGACAAAAGAGAATCTATACCGCCCAGAGCGTGGCTTTGGATCGGAACACCGATAACCGGAAGAGTGGTCATCGAGGCGATAACACCCGCCAAATGAGCCGCTCCTCCCGCACCGGCGATAATAACCTTCTTGCCTTCCCTGACAGCATTTTGGGCAATGGACGCTGTCTTTTCAGGATGGCGATGGGCGCTGGCAATATAGATATCATAGCCAATGCCAAACGCATCAAGGGCCAATGCGGATTCTTGCATTACCGGAAGGTCGGAATCACTTCCCATGATGATTGAGACCAGTTTAGGGTTCATAATCTCGGCTCCTTATATAATTTATTCCCACTCAATCGTAGCCGGTGGTTTGGACGTTATGTCATATAAAACCCTGTTTACTTCAGGGATTTCCTTGATAATACGCTTGGCCAGCCTGTCCAGAAAATCATGTGAAAAATGGTACCATTCGGCCGTCATGGCATCACGACTGGTTACTGCCCGCAAAATTATTGAATGAGCGTAAGTGCGTTTCCCCTTATCAATACCGACAGATCTTATCTCCGGCAGGATCGCAAAACACTGCCAAAGGGAATACGTGAGGCCCTCCTTTTCAACTTCTTCTTCAACGATGGCATTGGCACGTCTGACAATCTTGATTTTTTCTTTGGTAACCTCACCAAGAATCCTTACCCCCAGGCCGGGGCCGGGAAAGGGTTGTCTCCATACAATATCAGCAGGTAAACCCATGATTTCAGCGACATTACGCACTTCATCCTTGAATAATTCTTTTATCGGCTCGATCAATTTCAAGTGCATCTTCTCCGGAAGTCCGCCGACATTATGATGACTCTTGATAGTTTCTCCCGAAGGAGAGATACTTTCGATAATATCAGGGTAGATTGTTCCCTGTACAAGATATTCCACCCCTTCCAAATAACCGGCTTCACGCTCAAAGACCCGGATAAAATGCTCACCAATAACCCGGCGTTTTTCTTCAGGATCTGTAACGCCTTTGAGTTTTTCGATAAATTCCGTGGCCGCATCCACCATCACTACGGGCAGATTATATTTTTGACGATAGATTTCAATCACCTGCTGCGCTTCACCTTCGCGCATCAACCCATGATCAACAAAAATACAGGTCAATCGATCTCCGATGGCACGGTAAACAAGTAGGGCGGCAACCACGGAATCGATCCCACCGCTGAGCCCGCAGACAGCATGTGCATCTTCCGATATTGCCGCTCTGATAGCTTTTACGGCATGCTCTACAAAGGAAGCGGGCGACCATGTAGCCTTCAAACCTGCCACATCAAAAAGAAAATACTCCAGAAGATTCCTGCCACTTTGTTTACCCGGTAAAAGGAAGGTACCCAGCAATGGGACAGATGCCCCCGGGGAATCTTTTCCGGCCTCAAATCCATCGAGAATATTTTTATAATGTAATTTAGAAAGTTGCTCCGCCATATCCTGGGTATCGAATCCGTGAATACCCGGCAAGACCTTCATACCATGTCCTACCGCCATAACCGGTACCCCCAGTTCAAAAACGCCCCGATCCAGCAAAGAGAAGACCTCCTCACTACAATAATCTGGTCCTCCACTGATTATTAACGCCTGAGCATCGCGTTTTTTTATCTCATTTAGAGCGGTAGAGCAGGGTATTATTTCGCTGTAAACCCCCTTCTCTCTTACCATGCGGGCTATTTGTTGTGTATAACTTCCACCCAGATCAATAATGACAGCCTTCTGCAATTCCACCATACCCTCCACTATCTGCGATTAAACTCCGACTCTGTCCTTTTTTTATTTGAAAATAACTATCATAAATAAGACCGTTTTAATACTATTATTAACTAAAAGTAAACCTATTTCCTTCTTTCAACATTAATTGGATAACGCATATCATTCTTTTGAAACAGCAACAAAATCACCCTCTTATTATATTACAATAGTATCCAACTTTCACTTATTTTCATCAAAACAGTGTGTTAACTTTAACCTGTCAACGGTATTATTATTTACTGAAGGAGGCAATTGAATTTTTCTGTCAGGATTTCACAGGCGTATTCGAGATACTCATCGTCAACGACAGCCCAAAAGTTGAATATGTATTTGAGCATCCAAGGGCTCCAGCCTCATTTTAGGAAGAATATTACCGGTAAATAATCTTATAGTAAAGAAAATCCGCCGCCAGTACGATGATAACCTCTGAGAAGACAGAAACTTTCCATCTCCTAGAGGTTATCGCTTGTCATATGATTATAGAACTCACCGTGGCTCCGGTCAAACTGCAGCCGCACCCTTTTATCGTCGCGGTGGACGACAGGTCGAGGTTGTGCATGTAGTCGTACATGTCGTAGTAGTCCAGGATGTGGTTTTTGTTGTACTCGATTTGGTGTGAGTGGTAGATGTACTTGTGGACGAAGACGTCGTCGTAGTAGTCCAGGATGTGGTTTTTGTCGTACTCGATTTGGTGTGGGTGGTAGATGTACTCGTGGACGTGGACGTCGTGGTAGTAGAACTTGTGCAGGGAAGAATCTCTTTGATATTATCAAGCTTGAATTGCAAAAGCATCTGAAGCTTGATAATATTTTTTATCGTGCCATCCACGCTTTTGTTGATCGCTATCGTATTATAAAGCAAGCAATCTTTATGATCGCAATTATCATGGTCGCAATCATCATGCTTACAGTCATGATGCTTGCAATAATCCAGAAGACATAATATTTTGCTTGTCTCGGCGTCCATTAATTTTGATAGGCTTATTTCTTCCATAGCTATGGAAGTGAGCAATAGATTGATCGCATCCTCTAATTTAATATTGATGTACGGATTGATGTCCGGAATATTTGGAAAAGACATGGTTCCCCCTCCTTTTTGCTATCAAATGGGCGGTTTTATAAGACGCCTCCTAACTATTATATTTCATGAGTTCTTCGGTGGTTACAAAAACCCGGCTTCTAAATTCAAACCGGTATTTTCGGTAATTTCCATTCCGGCGCCGGCAGCCATTCACACAATGGGAGCGAGTGAAATATAATATAGCGTAAATAATTCTTATGAACCGAGGAATCTTTACACCAATTATTTAGTTACAGATGAAGAGCTTGGTCTTTCTCGTATTATCTACGTTGAAGCCGAAAAAAAGGAGTCATATTATGACATTTCCGAATATACCCGAAGTAGATACATCTAATAATATTGATTTAGAAGATTCCATAAATCTGTTCCTAACATCGATGGCGCTTGTACAACTGGGCATAGCTCATCTTATCAACGCCGAAGCCGAGAAAATTCAGCATGTCCTCGAAATGCTCCAAGATCAGACATCCCCTGAAATACAACCAACAATAGATGATCTTCTTAAAATTAACCGTTCTGTGGATCAGATCTTAAGGAACGTTATTAAAAACGAGATGCTATTGCAGTTTAAACTGGAAGAGACGCTTACCATTTCGACTACGACTACCAGCACGACAACGACTACTACCAGCAGCACGACAACTTCTACCACTTCGACTACGACTACCAGCACGACAACTACGACCACAACCACAACAAAGGAACCTGTAGACCTTGGATCGGCATGGTCCCAGGGAATCCATTTTGGGCATTCTTCTATTGCTAAATATACAACTTTGGAAAGTAATGAGAATGATAAGACCGTTGACCTCTTGTTGGGCGAAACCGAAATCGATGTCGGTACCGTCCAAATACACCGTTCAGGCAATAGCTTGCT
Source organism: Dethiobacteria bacterium (assembly GCA_049277715.1). GTDB lineage: Bacteria > Bacillota > Dethiobacteria > DTU022 > PWGO01 > JAAYSV01. The sequence continues at coordinate 6,561 of JBASYW010000169.1, forward strand.
TGTAACAATAACAACGGATTCACCTTATGTTATGAGCCAGGCACATCTCTATGTCGATAATACTCCTCCTACAAACAGTGCTCCGGGACAATTGGGTCATACTTATGATCCCGGCTTTTTCTTCACGAGCCATACGTTTACTGTTGATATTAGTGATTTTGCAGGAGAAAAACTTTATATAGCTGCACATGCGCATATTTTCCAGTAAAGAAAAAGGTTATTATTTACCGGCTTGCTTAATATAAAAATGTGGGATTGTTAAACAGTCCCACATTTTTATTATTTAGAGATTATTGTTACAGCCTTCCAGTAACGGCTGCATTTGATTATACCATACCCACCGAGGGCAGAACTTTTGCCTGGCAAATGTTTTTGCATAAAGGACAGGGTTATCCCGCATGCGGTCAACGATCATCAGCGCATGTTCTTCCAAATAAAACTGCTCCGAGGGCCTGTAGGTTTCCTTCGTGTCAAAACCGAAATTACGGGCATCCCATCTCATGAAATAGGCCTTGAGTTTTTTCCCGATTTCTTCAAGCGCCGGAACCATCTCATTCAGAACCAAAAAGTTGCCTCTGCTTGCCGCTTCAAGGACGGTCAATCCGAACGATTCCGAGTAAGATGGACAGATAAACAGGTTGGAAAGCGTGAATAATTCGAAGACCGCACTTCTTGGGAAACCCTGCGGATAACCCATATCACTTGTAAACACCATATCCGAGTCATCCAAGCCAAAAAAGCATCCGATTTTCCTGATCGCGTTTTTATATGTTTCCGGCTTGATGTCCAAGCTGGGAAAATCACAGAATATCACCTTAACGGTCAGTTCCGTTCTCTTTCTTATTGCTCCTGCCAACGCAGCGACCTTTTCAAATTTTTTCCCCGTCGTAAATCTTCCGGGATAGATGATCAGGATATCCGGGCTAAGAAGATCGACTTTTTCTTGAACCGCCTTGACGTCGGCACTCATCATGGATATCAGATCCAGGCTGTTGTAAAGGACCCTGCATCTTCCTTCGGGAACGCCATACTGCTTGGCAAGGGCCGGTATTCCTGATTGTGTCGGATAAACATAGATCGTGTTCGGCATGGGCGTATACCGGCAGGAAAACGGGTATTTGGGTCGGCAATCGGTTGACCGGTGCGGAATGGGTTACCGCAATGAACTTAACACCGGGGAGTTTTTCCTGCGCTTTTC
>JBASYW010000170.1:0-4731 GCA_049277715.1 Dethiobacteria bacterium
GCGAGAAGGTCGCATCGGAGATCAATCTCCGACCCGTGGAGCTTGAGTTTCCCCTGCGCCGGGATGAGGAGGGACGCCTCTTTTTACCGCTGTTGTTTCTGGCGGATTTTTATGGCCTGAAGGTGCAATATTTTGCCGAGACCGATACGGTGGTCATTGATTTGGGTGATCGGGCGATGGATGCCGTGGTTACGGCCGATGCCGTTTGTTTAAGGAAGGGGCCTTCGATCCGCGCTCCCATGTTGGCGGTTTTGGGTGCCGGCGAAGTACTCAGGCTGGAGGAGGATTCCGGCGAGGAATGGGTCACGGTGAGGACCGGAAAGGGGATGGTCGGATCTGTTCCCCGCCGGTATATACGTACGGAAGGCGCATACGCGGCGATGCCGGCCGAGGATAAGACGGACGGTGACGGCGTACGGATTCCGGAAAAAAGTATTCCGGAGAGCCCTTTTGTGATGGTGTGGGAGTATGTTTACTCCAGGACCGACGTGGAGAAGATAGGGGAGATGCCTCCCCTGAACATTGTCGCACCGACCTGGTTCAATATCCGCGATGCCGAGGGGAATGTGGAGAATCTGGCTGATCCGGTATATGTCAAGTGGGCGCGGGAAAGGGGCTACGATATCTGGGCGGCCGTAACCAGCTCTGCTGATCCCGAACTGACGGCCAAGATCCTTTCCAGCTCGGCCCTAAGAAGAAAAGTCATCGATCAGATCCTTATTTTTGCCCGCCTCTATGGTCTTGACGGGTTCAACCTGGACTTCGAGAATTTCCATGCCGATTATCGTGATCTGTACACGCAGTTTGTGCGCGAATTGGCTCCTCTCTGCCGGGAGGAGGGGCTGGTACTGTCGGTCGATGTGACAATGCTATCCAACAGTGTCTACTGGTCGCGCTGCTATGACCGGCGTATGCTCGCTGCATGCGTGGATTATGTGATGCTGATGGCCTATGACGAACACGGCGGTTTTTCCAAGGTGGCGGGGCCGGTCTCGTCGCTGCCCTGGGTGGAGCACGGCCTGCAGAAGGTGTTAAAAGAGGTTCCCGCCGAAAAGCTGGTCCTGGGGGTGCCCTTCTATACCCGTCAGTGGGAGATAGAGTATCTGGAGGGGGGAGCACAGGAGGTTTCCTCGAAAGCGTACTCCATGGGCAAGATCGAGGAGATTGTCCGCCGCCACGATGTCGCGCTCAGATGGGACAGCGATGCCCGCCAGAACAAAGTGGTCTATGAAGAGGGGGAGAAGACCTACGAGATCTGGATCGAGGATGCCGATTCCATGAGACAGAGGGTGGCGCTGGTCAACAAGTACGGGCTGGCGGGAATTGCCGCCTGGAGAAGGGGGTTTGAAACCCCCGAGGTGTGGGATTTGATCGGGGGAGCTCTTGAAGATGGAGCCGTTTTACACCCCGGATTACCCTGAAGGATGTAGCGAACGGCAGGGCTGTCGGGCCCCGACTGATGGTATCCGTCAGTTTTGTTGGCTAAAGAATTTTGCTCAGGAAATCCCGGGTTCTCTGGGAGACGGCTCGGTTGAAGAACTGATCGGGGTCGCCTTCTTCGACGACCAGACCATCATCGATAAAGACCATCTTGTCGGCTACTTCCCGGGCAAAACCCATCTCATGGCTGACGATGACCATGGTCATTCCTTCTTCAGCCAGTTGCTTCATGACGTTCAATACCTCTTTGATCATCTCGGGATCAAGGGCGGAAGTAGGTTCATCGAAGAGCATGATCCTGGGTTTCATGGCCAGAGCTCTGGCGATTGCCAGCCGCTGCTGCTGACCGCCCGAAAGTTGTTTGGGGTAAGCATTGATCTTGTCATGAAGGCCGACCTTGGCCAGAAGTTGGCGGGCCAGCTCTTTCCCCTCTTCCACGGAGATCCCGGCGACCTTGACCGGTGCCAATATGATGTTCTGAAGGGCATCCATGTGGGGAAATAGATTGAACTGCTGGAAAACCATGCCCACCTCGCGCCGGACCCGGTTGATATCCACGGCGGGTCCGGTAATGTTCTGCCCGCCGATAAAGATTTCTCCTTTCTGCGGTCTTTCCAGCAGGTTGAGGCAGCGCAGGAGGGTGCTCTTGCCGGAGCCGCTGGCTCCGATGATCACCACCACTTTCCCCTTCTGCACCTTGAGGTCTATGCCCCTCAAAACCTGAAGAGAGCCGAAGTTTTTGTGCAGTCCTTTTACCTTAATCACGTATCTGCCACCGCCTTTCCATATAGCCCAGCAAGTTGGAAAGGCTGAAGGTCATGATAAAATACATGATTGCCACCGCGGTCATGATGTAGAAAGTATCATAGGTTTTTGCCCGAACGAGCTGCCCCACCCGGGCCAGCTCCACGATACCGATGACCGATAACAGGGATGAATCCTTGATGAGGGCGATCAACTCGTTGACCATGGGCGGAATGATGCGCCGGAAGGCCTGGGGCAGGATCACATGGCGCATCGTCAACAGGTAGTTCATGCCTAGGGAGCGCGATGCTTCCATCTGCCCTTTATCAATGGACTGGATTCCGGAGCGGATAATCTCCGTAACGTAGGCCCCGCTGTTGATGGAGAGGGCTACAATCCCGGCGGTTAGAGGCGGCAATTTGATCCCCACCTGATAGAGACCGAAATAAAGGTAGAGAACCTGGATCAGCAGGGGGGTTCCCCGGATTGCTTCCACGTAAACGCCCGCTACTGCCTTGAGCAGGAAGTTGTTGGAGATGCGAAAAAGACTCATTATACTTCCGATTACCAGGCCAAAGGTTGCCGCCAGGATGGAAACCTTGAGGGTGATGCCTGCACCCTCAAGCAGGAAGTGAAAATTATCTTGGATTATGTTCATGGCAGGCCTTTCCGTCAAATTTTAAAAGATAAGAGCTGAGCGCTCCGGTGAGCGCTCAGCTCTTTCAGGCAACGGTTATTGATTAATTCAGGAACCACTTCTCGAAAAGTTTGTCATATTTACCGCTGTCTTTGATTTCTTTCAGAGCCTTGTTAACCTTCCCAAGAAGTTCTTCGTTCTCTTTGTTTATGGCAATGCCGAAGACCTCATCGGTGAATTTATCACCGACAATTTTTAGGCCGCTTTGCAAATCAAGGTAGCGGTGGGCGACGGGTTCGTCGATGACCACGGCATCGACTGCACCCTGCTTGAGTTGCATGAACACATCGGTTACTTCATTCAATTGCAATTGATTGGCCTCCGGGATATTCAGTTCGTCAAGCTGGTCGGCACCCGTTGTGCCCAGCTGGGCGGCAACTTTTTTGTCCGTTAGGTCGTCCGTGCCGGCGATCCGCTCTTCATCTTCCCTGACCACGATAACCTGACCGGCATCGAAGTAAGGCTCGCTGAAGTTGACACTTTGCAGGCGATCTTCATCGATGGTTATGCCGGCGATGGCCATATCGATCATGCCGCTGGTAACGGCGGGTACGAGTCCCTCGAAATCCATATTTTCAATTTTAAGTTCAAGATCCAGTTGCTTGGCGATTTCCTCGGCCAGGTCTATATCAAAGCCCACGATATTGTTATCCTCATCAAGGAACTCGAAGGGGGCAAACCCGGGATTGGTTCCCACCGTCAAAGTGTTGGTATCCGCTTCCTGGTTACATCCGCACAGGGCTGTCGCCGCCATAAAGACAAATAACATTAACACAACTCCAATTATTCTGTAATTTTTCATTACAACCTCCTTGTTTTTTTGATTCGTCTCCACGAATCACATTTTTAAAAAATTATATCATAACGATCAATAGTTAAGCAATACGCTGCTACGAAATGATCGTGTCAACCTACTATAGGAAAAATAAGAGAACCTCCTAAGCTTCAAACCACTTGTTTATCTCTTAAACCGTTAAGAACATTTCTGGTGTAGTTAAAATCTCTTTGTAATAATGGCATATTGCCTCTGCATTCTTGGCCATAAGATCTGTTTCTCAATTTGTTTATCTGCTTTTCTGCTTCTTCTTTCAGAATAAGTAATGGCTGTCCTCTAGGACAGGCTTTTAAGTAATTTTTTTATCCAGACCTTCTAAAAGTTCTTTCATCAATGAAACCCTACCCGGTTCAGATCCGATTTTAAGCGCTTCTGAATCTCAAAGTAGTTACATTCTCCTTTTATACCTTCCAAAACTGTTTCTGCCACTTGCAGGATTTTCGATTCTACCGCTTGAATAATATCCATAGAGGAACCTCGCTCCTTTCGGGGAATATAAGGTGTTGCTTATAGAGGTTCCTCTTCCTCTTTTTATAAAAGCTTTCCTTCAAAGTCCTAAAGTAAATTTACACTAACCTATGAAATAGGGTGCCGAACCTCTGCAGATCTTTTCTCTATATATCAAGCGAGCGGCAGTCGGAGTCCCTTTTGTGTCATTGCTATGAAAGTTATATTATTATCATCCGTATAGATAATAGCGGGACGAGAGTGGTTAAGATCCTTCGGTCGCTGCCGCTGACGCGGTTGCTCCCTCTGGATGACAAAAAAAGGCTGTCGCTGACGCGGTCGCTCCCTCCGGATGACAGAGGGGGTGTCATTGCTATGAAAGTAAACGCTTCGTCGTTATCCTGAAGATGATGACTTTCATTTATCGTGGTGCGGGTAACGCGTGAAAATTCCGAGCGCTTTTTTCTGTCATTCCGAGCGCCCCCACCCTGTCATTCCGAGCACCCCCACCCTGTCATTCCGAGCACCCCCACCCTGTCATTCCGAGCGCCCCCACCCTGTCATTCCG
>JBASYW010000171.1:0-4040 GCA_049277715.1 Dethiobacteria bacterium
CTTGATATCCTGGCGGGAAAAACAAAACGGGCTCCCGCTTTTATGGTTGCCCACGGATTGGAATGGCTATATAGATTGGTCAAGGAACCGCGTCGCCTGAAGAGGCAGATAATCCTTCCCCTATTTATCTTAAGGGTGTGGAGCGAAAGATTGAAGCTCATCCGGGACAGGCGGTAACCGATAATCATCCCGGGCCTAATTTCATCCGAAATGCTAAGAAAAATTAAGACCTTTGCCGTTGACGAAACAATATCGTAAATTTATAATGAATGGAAATGTTCATAAATTGAACGATATGGAGGCGGCCGACGCGGCCATGGAAAAAGAATTTCTGATTCTCTCACAATTGGAGAAGAATGAACTGGCGCCCCAACGCACGATTGCAAGCCATACCGGGCTTTCGGTGGGGACGGTCAATCTGCTGTTAAAGAGGATGGCCCGCAAAGGGTGGGTTAAATTTGAGAAGATGAACAAGCGCAATCTTCGTTATATATTAACGCCCAAGGGGATAGCGGAGAAGTCCCGTCTGGCATACAATTATGCACAGCGCTCTTACCGGTTGATCAGCTTGGTTATCACCGCCGTTCAGAAGCTGATCGAAGAAGAAAAGGAAAGGGCGCCGTTTGATCGGGTGATCCTGTTTGGGGAAAAAGATGATTTTGCCGAAATTATGGCCTGGGCCCTTACCAAAGAAAATATGGAATATGATTTGATTGCCGTGCGGGGTAATCTGCCTGACGATCCGAGTTGCACTTTGATTGTGGTCTGGGATAATCTTGTTCAAGAGCAGTTGAAGGCCGAGAATATAATGGCTGCCAACATCCTAAACTATCTGTGATATTACAACAAACCAAAGGAGAGAAATTAAAAACACATGGAACCAACAAAGAAGATGAATGTACCATCGTTTTCGCTTACGCGCCAGAATGAAAAATTGAAGGACCGGATTGGAGCGGCACTGTCGGCAACGATTGACAAGGGTATGTTTATTTTGGGGGAAATCGTGAAATTGCTCGAAGCGGAGATAGCTGCCTGCTGCGGGGCGGAGGCGGCTATCGGTGTGGCCAATGGAAGCGATGCTCTGTATCTGGCCCTGCTGGGCTGCGGGATCGGGCCCGGCGACGAGGTCATCACCACCCCCTTTACTTTTTTTGCTACCGGCGGCTCGATCCGGCGGACGGGGGCCCGCCCCGTTTTTGCGGATATCGAACCCGATACCTGGAACATTGACCCGCAGCAGATTGAAGATAAGATTACGGAGCATACCAGGGCCATCATGCCTGTCCACCTGTACGGTTGCCCGGTGGATCTGGATCGGATCATGGATATCGCCCGGAAGAACAATCTTCCGGTTATCGAAGATGCCGCCCAGGCGATCGGAGCGGCATACAGAGGAAGGCCGATCGGCTCAACCGGGGATGCGGTCTGTTTCAGCTTCTTCCCCACCAAAAACCTCGGCGCCTTTGGTGATGCCGGGATGGTGGTGACGGGCAACCCGGAGATAGCTGAACAGGTGCGGATCTTGAGAGTTCATGGCGCCCGGCCCAAATATTATCATCAAATTTTAGGGATCAACAGCCGCCTGGATGAGGTGCAGGCAGCCATCCTGAGGGTAAAACGGGAGTATCTGGACGGCTGGACAAGACGGCGGCGCGAGATCGCCTCGCTTTACAATCATCTGCTTGGCGATCTGAACGGTAAAGGATTAAAATTACCGGTCGAGCCGGATTATGCATCTCATGTATATCATCAGTATACGGTTCAGGTTGACAGGCGTGATGAGCTTCAGGGGTATCTGAAAGAAAGGGGTGTCGGCGCCACTGTCTATTATCCGCTGCCCCTGCATCTACAAAAGGTCTTTGCCGATCTGGGGTACAAAGCGGGTGATTTCCCGGTCTCCGAACAGGCCTGCCGGGAAGTATTGTCCCTGCCGATGTTTCCGGAGTTGACCGATGAGGAAGTCGAGTATGTGGGGGAAGTGATCGGGGAGTTTTTTAAATCATAATCTCACCTGAAAAAATATTAGAGAAATGAAGGGAATTTTGATGAAATCAGTAAAACAGATCCTGAAAGACAAACTGGAAACCAAGACAGCAAAGATCGGGGTGGTTGGTCTGGGTTATGTCGGTCTGCCTTTTGCCGTGGAGAAAGCAAAGGTGGGCTTCAACGTCACGGGGTTTGATCACAACCCTATCCGTGTGAACCAGATCAACAACGGTGAGAATTATATCACCGATGTAAAAGACGAGCAGCTTCGGGAACTGGTAAAGGGGAAAAAGATCAAGGCGGAGACCGGTTTTGATTCCTTGCAAGAGATGGACGTGATTGTGATATGCGTGCCGACCCCGCTTGATCGCAATCTGGCGCCCGATCTGCAATACGTAGCCAATGTTACCGAGGCGATCGCCGGGCAGCTTCGTCGGGGACAGCTGATATCATTGGAATCGACGACTTATCCGGGTACTACCGAGGAGATCATTCTGCCGATTCTGGAATCATCGGGTTTGAAGGCCGAAAAAGACTTCTTTCTATGCCACTCTCCGGAGAGGGTGGACCCGGGCAACAAACGCTATACCACCGGCAATACCAGCAAAGTTATCGGCGGTATCGGTTCGGAATCACTGGAGGTGGGAGTGGCTTTCTATGCCCAGACCATCCAGAACGTGGTTCCCGTATCCAGTACCAAGGCGGCTGAGTTGGTCAAGGTTTACGAAAATACCTTCCGGGCGATCAATATCGCGCTGGTAAACGAACTGGCGCTGCTCTGCGATCGGATGGATATCAATGTCTGGGAGGTGCTCGATGCGGCTTTTACCAAACCCTTCGGGATCATGCCCTTCTATCCCGGCCCGGGTGTCGGCGGCCACTGTATCCCCGTAGATCCTCATTATCTGGAATGGAAGGCAAGGGAGTATAATTTTAGCACCAGATTTATCGGGCTGGCCGGGGAGATCAACAGGCGGATGCCCGAGTTTGTGCGAGAGAAGGTTCTGCGGGTGCTCAATGAGGCGGGTAAAGCACCCTCGCGCTCGAAGATACTGATCATGGGTGTCGCTTACAAGAAGGATCTGGGTGACTGCCGCGAATCACCGGCTCAGTATATCGTCGATCTGTTGCTGAAGGAGGGGGCCGAGATTGTTTACCACGATCCGTATGTCCCGGAATTTGAATCGGGCGGGCAGCGGCTCTGCTCCGAACCGCTTACCGAGGAGTTGGTCGCTTCTGCTGACCTGGTACTCATTATCACCGAACACAGTGCTATCGATTATGGCTGGCTGGTAGAGAAGGCCGTCAAGATAATAGATACAAGGAACGTTACCAAGGATGTTTCCGGAAAAGAGGGGAAGGTGGTGTTGCTATGATGCCGCGTATAGGAGTTATCGGTGCCGGAAACTGGGGGAAAAATCACGTGAAGACTTTTCACGCCTTGGGGGCACTTGCCGCCGTGGCCGAGGCGGATCCGCAACGGAGAGAAGCAATAAAGGAGGGTTTCCCTCAGGCAGTCGTTTATGATGATTACCGTGCGCTGTTAAATGACGAGCGGATCGACGGGGTTGTGGTCGCTTCCCCGGCTTTTACGCATCATGAGATCAGTCACGCGGCGTTGTTGGCCGGAAAAGATGTTCTCGTTGAAAAACCGATGGCCATGAATCTTGCCGAGGCGGACGAGCTGATTGCCCTGGCAAAGTCCGGAGGGCGGATCCTCATGGTCGGGCACCTTCTTCTTTACAGCCCTGCGGTAAGGGCGATTATTGATACGGTAAAGAACGGGGATATCGGCGAGATCGTTCATCTGGAATTGAGAAGGTTGAAGTTGGGGCGGGTACGCCGGGAGGAGAATGTTTTCTGGAGTTTTGCGCCTCATGATCTGGCGGTGGTCCTCCAGCTTGTAGAGGGCGCTCCGGTGGCGGTAAAAGCAAGCGGAATTTGTGCCCTTCAGAGCAATATCGAGGACGATGTCCATGCACACCTCACCTTTGAAAACGGGGTCAGGGCTCATCTCCATGCGTCCTGGTTCTGGCCGGAGGTTGAACGCCGGA
>JBASYW010000172.1:0-3893 GCA_049277715.1 Dethiobacteria bacterium
GATAAATCCGAACAGCACCTCGGCGCGGTATATCGCACTGATGCTCTGATATCTGACAAGGTGGAAGTAGCGGCGGTTGCTCCCGATGATTCTCATGCCCCGGTGATCTACCCGGTCGCGGTAATGAAGGACAGCTCGTATTCGGAAGAAGCAAAAGCGTTGGTTAATTTCCTTGCCGGTGATAAGGCCGGTGAAATATTTGAAAAGTATGGCTTTAAAGTTCTTAAGTAACATGGTATCCATGTAGATAGTCACCCCCATTTTGACCCTCCCCCATTGGAGGGGAGGGTTGAAAGGGGGAGAGCCGGGAAGGCCATGACAATACGATGATTATAAATAATAATGATAATCAATAAATGGAGATAATATATGCCTGAACTGGATTTGGTTCCGGTATGGATTTCACTGAAAACTGCCTCCGTATCTACGTTTTTTGCTTTCTTTCTGGGAATTGCAGCCGCCCGTTGGATGGTTCTTTACCAGGGGAAAAACAAAGTCTTTAAAGATATTATGGATGGATTGTTTACCCTCCCTCTGGTTCTGCCTCCAACGGTGCTCGGATTTGGTCTGCTGCTGCTGTTTGGAAAGAACGGACCGCTAGGGAAATTGCTGCTTAAGATGGGGACCACGGTCATATTCTCCTGGTGGGCTACGGTTATTGCCTCCACCGTGGTTGCTTTTCCGTTAATGTATCAGACAACGCGGGGAGCGTTTGAGCAGATCGAGCCCAATATTGAAAATGCCGCCCGTACACTGGGTGCTTCCGAGTGGGGTGTTTTTTGGCGGATAACGGTGCCTATGGCCTGGCCGGGAATAATGGCCGGGATTATCCTCTCCTTTGCCCGTTCATTGGGGGAATTTGGGGCTACCCTGATGATTGCCGGCAATATCCCCGGCAAAACTCAGACCATCCCCCTGGCGATCTACTTTGCGGTGGCTGCAGGGAATAATGCCAAAGCCATGGTCTGGGTGGCAGTGATCCTGGTCATATCGATGACATCCATATTTTTACTTAATTATTGGAAGCGTCATGTTCATATTTATATGAAACAATAACTCCCCTGGAGGTAATAAATCTTGTTTGAGGTAAGAATAAATAAAATGCTCCCGGGGTTTAGCCTGAAGGTCTCATTTTCCATAAACCGGGAAATATTGGCTATTGTAGGCCCATCCGGTAGCGGCAAGAGCTTAACCTTGCAATGTATCTCCGGATTGATGAACCCCGATGAAGGGTATATAAATGTTAACGGCAGGGTTCTGTACGATTCCGAGAACGGCCTTGATCTTCCTTCGCAAGAGCGGAAAATAGGCTATGTATTTCAAAATTATGCCCTGTTTCCTCACCTGACAGTATATGATAATATCGCTTTTGGCATCTCCAGGCATGATCGAACCAAGATCGATGAGCGAGTCTGCTACCTGCTGGAGAAGATGCACCTGAGTGATTTTAAACATCGCCATCCTCGCCATCTTTCGGGGGGGCAGCAACAACGGATCGCCTTGGCCCGCGCTTTGGCCCCGGAACCGGAAATATTATTGCTGGACGAGCCCTTTTCAGCACTCGATACCCAGGTCAGAGGAGAACTGGAACGGGAACTATTGGCCATACATGATTTTTACAAGGGCAATATAATTTTTGTATCACATAACCTTGAAGAGGCTTACCGGTTAAGCTCTCAGATCGCCGTATACGATGCGGGACGGATTCTCCAGCTGGGTCCGAAAAATGACCTGATCAATGCGCCGGCCAGTAAAACCGTGGCCCGGTTAACCGGTGTCAGGAATCTGGCAGAGGGAGTGATCGAAAATATAGATGATGGCCGGGCTACCGTGTTGGTGAAGGAGTGGAATGAAAGGCTTTGCATCAGCCTGAATTCTTCCGATAACTATCGCCAAAACCAGAAAATAACGGTAGGAATCAGACCCGAATATATCCGGATCGAGGAGCGTTGCACAGGCAATATGCTGAAGGCTAAAGTTGTGGAGGCGGTAGACGGGGTCTCTTCATATAGGTACTGTTTCAGGATAGAAAATGGCTCGGAGAAAGGTTTTCATCTGGAAGCCGAGGCCTCTAAACTGGAAGCACCCTATATACCTGCCGGAAAGACCTGCTGCCTGCAGTTACCCTCCAACCGGATTTTTATTATTGGTCATTGACTTTTGGAATCTCATTTTTTGTTAACACCCGTAATATACCTGAAACCAAACCCGTAATATACCTGACGCCAACCTTCCCAATATACCTTATACCAAACTCGTAATATTTCTAACACCAGATCGATTTAAAACATATCAATATGACAAAAAAGAACTTGAACAGGCCAAGAAACTTATAAGAACTGAAGAGATGAGAAGAATGCCACGTCGTTTGCTGATATTAACTCTTGTTAATTGAAAGGAGGCCGATGGGTCATGTTAAAGATTGGTCGCTACGGCGAGGTTACACAGATCATGATGGGGCGGGAGCTGGACGGGACGGTGCTTTACTGGACTGCCGCCTATCTGGTGGACGGTCTGCTCGTCGATACCGGCTGTGCTTATACCGCTGCAGAGCTGGTTGAATATCTCCGGAGCCGGAAAGTGGAGCAGGTGGTAAACACGCATCATCATGAAGATCATATCGGTGCGAATTCCATTATCCGGCGGCAACTAGGGCCGGGAATCTATGCCCACCTGCTGGCCCTGCCGCTGATCAACAAGCAATTACCGTTGCGTGAATACCAGGAAACGGTCTGGGGATACCCCGAACTATCAACCGGGCAAGCGGTTCCCGAACGGATTATCACCACAAATTACATATTTGAGGTCTTGGAAACACCCGGCCACTCGCCCGATCATATCTCGCTTTATGAAGCAGAACAGGGCTGGTTGTTCAGCGGAGACCTTTTTGTTTCAGAAAAATATAAGGCACTTCGTGCCGATGAGGATATAGAGACGATCATCGCTTCTTTGGATAAGGTGCAGGCCCTGCCGCAGGAAAAGATAACTCTTTTTACCTCCATCGGCAAGGTATTCCCCGAGGGGAAAAAGGTCATTAATAATTATCTGGCCTATCTGAGCGATCTACGTAAAAAAGTAGCCTGGCTGGCGGATGAATCCTTAACTGCAGTTGAAATCCGCGACCGTATTTTCGGATGTGAGACGCAGCTGGCGGCGCTGACCGGGGGTCATTTTGCCGTTCTAAACCTGATCAAGCAGCTGATGCCCCGCCCCGGGAATGATGACTGCCTTTAATCAGCATGGAGTTCAGGCAGTTCCCACTTTCCTGATCTATGTATGACGGACAAATGTTCACCAGAATCTATCAATACTATTTGTTGTATCAAGTGCTTGTTGTGGTTACAACTGGTTTTGAAGGCGCAACTGAATGGCAACAACCAAATATGTAATTCTGGTTTAACAAGGTAGCCTTGTATTTATTTGCTCTCAGATGTGTTCAGTATTATCTGGGTCCTTCATCAATGAATTTATTGCAATAATGAATTCCCATACAGTATCAAATAATCTCAATGTGTGGCAGCAATTGGTTTGTATTACCCCCCAATTCATCAGACAAACAAGTAAAAACAAATAAATACTTGACACAAACACGGATTATTGTTATTTTTGTAACAAAAGCACCAACAATGAATGGAGGTAATTAATTTTGCAATGCATCATGAAGTCTCCGGGAGGGGTGGTAACTATCCCTATGTGATGTTGCCGGTGTCCAAAAAGGGTTGAGAGAGCAACAAAGTTGAGGATGAGATGCTGTAATATTGGTAAATCAAAGGAGAGAAGTATTATGAAAATCAAGAAGATAGCTTGTTATTTATTGTTTGTTGCCATGTTATTTGCCCTTGGTGGTTGCAATCCCGGTGAAAAGGCTGGGAGCGATGGTTTAAAAATCTGCA
>JBASYW010000173.1:0-3868 GCA_049277715.1 Dethiobacteria bacterium
AAAGTTGGGGGTCTACCTTACAGGGTAGACCCCCAACTTTCCTTCTGTTGTATTTAACTTTACTTTGCCGGTATGATAGCTTCGTTATACCGTTCTATTATGATTTCATCATTTCCAGCGCCCGATCAACGATGTTCTCGACATTAAAGCCCATCGTCTTAAGCAGGAGGCCGCCGGGAGCAGATTGTCCGAAACCGTTCATCCCGATGACACGCCCCTCATCACCGATAAAAGGTTCCCATCCAAGGGGTAAGGCCGCCTCGACGGCCAGACGTTTCCTGATTTCTTTCGGCAGAATCAGATTCCGGTATTCTTCGGACTGAGCGGTAAACAATTCAAAACTCATCATGCTTACTACCCGTGCATCAATATTTTTCTCGGCAAGTATTTTTTGGGCTTCAAGAGCCAGATGCAGCTCCGACCCGCTGGCGATGAGAATCAGGTCCGGCTTCTCTCCCTTTTCCCGGCTCAGTATATAGGCGCCCTTCAGGGATCCCTCTCCCGAACCGGAAAGCTGTGGAAGATTCTGCCGTGAAAGAATCAATGCACAGGGACCATCCTTCCTCTTAATCGCTGTAAGCCAGGCCATGGCCGTCTCTCTGCCGTCAGCCGGTCTTAAGACCGTGAGGTTGGGTATGGAGCGTAAATTCGAAAGGTGCTCGATTGGCTGGTGGGTAGGGCCGTCTTCACCCACGGCAATGCTGTCATGGGAAAAAACATAGGTTACCGGAATACCCATCAGGGCAGCCAGCCTGATCGAAGGCTTCATATAATCACAGAAGACCATGAACGTAGAGCCAAAGGCCCGCAGTCCTCCATGGAGAACCAGCCCCGACAATATGGCCGCCATGGCATGTTCCCTGATGCCAAAGTAAATATTGTTCCCTTCCGGGGTGTCGGCCTGGAACACTCCCAGATCATTCAGGAATGTTTTAACCGAAGCATTGAGGTCGGCGGAACCGCCTATCATATTGGGAAGATGTTTGGCTATAACCTGCATAATCCGGCCCGAAGCAGCGCGAGTGGCCGACGCTCCGTCAAAAACCAGCCGGGCCAGGTCTTCTTCCAGTTCAGCGGGAATCTGATCCGAGAACCAGTCGTCCAGCCGCGCAGCCAGCTCCGGAAACTTTTGACGATATGATTTTTCAAGTTTGTCCCACTCCACCTTTTCTGCAGATGTTTTTCGGACCAGGCTCTTAAAATGCTCACGTACTTCTTCAGGAACAAAGAAAGAAGGCTCCTCCGGCCAGCCCAGATTCTTCTTGGCCAGGCGGGTCTCCTCTTCTCCCAGAGGAGCACCGTGAGCAGCGGATTTTCCTTGTTTGTTCGGACTGCCAAAACCGATCTCCGTGCGAATTTTAATCAAAGATGGACGGCTCCGGTCCTTTTTACATTCGGCGATGGCTTCCGCCACGGCATCGATATCGTTCCCGTCTTTAACCGTAAGCACCTGCCAACCGCATGCTTTGAAACGGGCTTCAATGTCTTCCGTAAAAGTAAGGTCCGTTGAACCATCGATCGTAATTTTGTTGTCATCGTAGAGACAGATTAATTTGCCCAATTTCAGGTGCCCGGCCAATGAGGCGGCCTCATAAGCGATTCCTTCCATCAGACAGCCGTCTCCGACAAAACAGTAGGTATGATGATCTATGATCGGGAATCCGGGGCGGTTAAATTCCGCCGCCAGCCTTTTTTCCGCAATGGCCATCCCCACAGCATTGGCAAATCCTTGACCCAGTGGACCGGTGGTTGTTTCCACGCCTGCAGTATGGCCGTATTCCGGATGCCCGGGAGTTTTGCTGCCCATCTGGCGAAAATTCCTAATCTCCTCCAAAGGAAGATCATATTCAAAGAGATGCAATAAAGCATAGAGCAGCGCCGAACCATGCCCGGCGGATAAAACAAAGCGATCCCGATTTATCCACCGATCATCTTGCGGGCTATGTTTTAGAAAACGGGACCATAGCGTATAGGCAATAGGTGCTCCACCCATCGGTAACCCGGGGTGCCCCGAGTTGGCCTTCTCGATTGCGTCAACAGCCAGAAATCGAATTGTGTTTACAGCAAGTTCTTCAATGTTTTTCATCATGTATACACCCCTTGTTGATTGTTATTTATGAGGACACAGCATTTTACTTGCTCTTATTTTAACATATCTTTATTTCTTACGTCCAAGTAGCTCTGTATAGTGAATGGCACGGCCCTTTCTCCAAAAGGGGTCTCTTTCTAATAAAAGAAAAATGTGTTGGAGACAGATCTAATCCCGGCCTTTTCTTAAAGTTTTAAAGCATCTTTAAAACAGGATATCACCCTGTTCTGCTGTTCATCGGTCAGGCTTGATCCCGATGGCAGACACAGACCTCTTTCAAATAGTTGATCCGCAATATAACCTTCGGCATCATGGGGATAAAATCGTAAATCTCTAAATAATGGCTGGAGATGCATGGGTTTCCATACCGGACGAGTTTCTATATTATGTTGATCCATATAATTTATTATTTCCGAACGTCTGGGTGCCGATGATCCGGGCGCAAGCAACAGGGCGGTCAGCCACCTTGTGGATCGGCCCGCGGAGGCTTCGGGCATGAATTCTATGCCTTCCAGGTTCGAAAGGGCATTAAAATATCGCTCAAAAATGGCACGCCTTCTCCCTATTCTTTCTTCCAAAACTCTCAGCTGGCCTCTTCCTACCCCGGCCAGGATATTGCTCAGGCGATAATTGTAGCCCATTTCCCGGTGTTGGTAATGCTCGGTCGGCTCCCGGGCCTGACTGGCAAGAAAACGTGCTTTTTCCAGCACCTTCCGATCGTTGGAGACGAGCATCCCACCGCCTGAAGTCGTAATTATTTTATTCCCGTTAAAAGAAAATACACCGAATTTGCCAATTGTTCCGCTTGCTTTCCCCCGATAAGTGGCCCCCAGTGATTCGGCCGCATCTTCGATAACCGGGATCTCATACCGATCGCATATCTCCATGATCGGCTCCATATCGGCACTCTGCCCATAAAGATGAACAACAACTACCGCCCGGGGCAGGGTTCCTGCTTTCTCGGCATCGGCAAAAGCCTTTTCCAACGCCCGGGGAGACATATTCCAGGTTTGCGGCTCGGAATCTATAAATACCGGCTCGGCATTCATGTAAAGAACAGGATTTATGCTGCCGATAAACGTCAGGGAGGAACAAAATACCGTATCGCCGGGTTCAACTCCAACCAGAATCAAGGCAAGATGGAGGGCTGCGGTCCCTGATACAAGAGCCACAGCCCCTTTAGTGCCAACGGTAGCAGCAAGTTCATCTTCAAACGCATCTACATTGGGGCCCAGAGGGGCAATCCAGTTCGATGTAAATGCATCATCAATAAACTTCTGCTCCTCCCCACTCATATGGGGCGGAGAAAGATAAATCCGGTCTTTTATCAATCGGAAATTCTCCTTATCCTTCCTGCTTCAGCCATATTGATATTACCGGCTGTTATTCCGGCAACCTTTCTTGTATAAAGAAATCCACGCTCCGTTAATTAACCTTCCGTTCTTAACAGAGAGGTGACCTGGGGTACGGTTTCCGCAGCGTTACCCCAGATTGTAATGACCTTCTTTTCCTGGTACAGGGTATTATCCACCCCCGAATAACCGGGCTTCTCGTTAAGGTTGCAGACGATAATATTTTTAGCCTGATTAACCTCCAGCACGGGCATACCATAGATGGGAGTCCCCTCCGCGGTATTGGCAGCCGGATTAACAACGTCACAAGCTCCCACGATGATAACCAGATCGGCTTCCTTGAACTCGGGGTTAATTACTTCCATATCAAATAATTGCTCGTATGGCACCCCCACTTCCGCCAGAAGGACATGCATGTGTCCCGGCA
>JBASYW010000174.1:0-2713 GCA_049277715.1 Dethiobacteria bacterium
GGACTGTACATAGGACACATCGTAATGAAATAACTGGGTAAAGAGAAGATAGGAGATGAAATCACCCAGGCCCATCAAAATATAAAATAGCCCGACGGTAACAAAACAATGCCCGATTTTCAGATCCAGGGCCAGGTATAACAATGCAATACAGAATATTATCAGATAGAGGGTCTGGTCATTGTTGTTGGGACCAATGAAGGTAACCGCAGATCCCAGATACAGGCATCCGGCGGCGATAAACAATACCCGTTTATTTATGGGCGGATGGCCGAGATTGTATAGTTCCCGGGCCAACTCGTACATGACCCAGAAAGACAGAGCGGAAATAAAATAATTAAATAATATCCGGGAAATGCCTGAGCACCTCCTTCCGGCACCTTCTGGAGATGTAGCATTTTTCCCCATTGCTCATCAAGATGCTCTGGTCCTTCAGGCAGATTCTCTGGATATGTTTGGGATTGACAAGATATGAACGGTGGCAACGGATAAAACCGTAACCATCCAGTTCGGCCGCTATCTTCTTTAACGATTCATAACTTCTTATGATCCCGTTGACCAGATGAACCTCGACCAGCTGGTCACATTTCTCCAGATAGATTATATCTTTGACGTTGGTCATATGGATGCTGGTCCCCGATTTAATGGGAACCTTGACCTCAAATAACTTCAGCCGGCGGTAATCTTCATGAAGTGAAATGATGCAGCGTTCTATTCTTGTGTATGATACGGGTTTAATCAGATAGTCAAAGGTTTTTATCTGCAGACTGGAACTCAGATATTCCTGATGCGCCGTAACAAAGACAATATAAGATTGACGGTCTTTCTCCCTGATTTTCCGGGCCAGTTCCAGGCCGCATTTGCTTCCTTCAAAATCAATATCCAGGATATAGACGTTGATCCGGTTATAATGTTGTCCGGCATACAGGAGCAGATTATCGGCGTTATCAACTACCGCGGATATTTCAGCTCCGATCCGATGTTTCTTGAAGATCTTGTTCAACCATATTTCCAGAAAATAATTATGTTTTTTATTATCATCGCAGATAACAAAATATAACATAATTTCCCTCGATATTATTAGTATTTTAATTGTGAATAACAGAACTTTATTTCTGCTTCGACAAATATTTTAAAAATTCCTTCTATTGTTGAGAATAATTATTAAAATTTGCTATATTATGTGATTTTGTTCACAATCCGGGAGAAAGGAGGTGCAGAATATGGTGATACATAATTGAGTAATTTTAGTATTAAAAGGAAGTATGATTCGAAGCAACAGAGCCTTTACTTCATTATTTATTGTATTTATTTATTAGTCCAGCAAATTGTTGTTGTTTATCTTTACGGCACTGAGCAGGATCTCCCAGTACATCTTCAGACGGGCCGCACTTCCCTTAAAAAAGCCCATCTTCTCTTCTTTCATAACGTGAGAGAGGTCTTTGAGAATTACCTCTTCAACACGCAGATTGGCCTCTTCAGCATACCGATGCAGAGCAACCTCGATGCCGAAACGGGTAATATCCAATCCGGAAATATCCTCGAATATTTTTCTCTTCAAGGCCCTCTGGCCGGATAAGAAAGGAGCTACCTTCTGGGCCAGATCGGTGGCCGCACGTCCTTTTTCAAAAAGTCCGATACTCATATCCGCCCGCCCGGAGATAACCGGTTCAAGCAGAAGTCTGATATGTTCAGGTTGAAGTCCGATAAGATCGGCATCAAGAAGTAAAATTATCTCCGTGAGGGTGATATCTAGGCCGGCCTTCACCGCCCCGCCCTTGCCACGGTTTACATGCAGATCGATTACCTCCACCCCTTGCTGATTGGCCATCTCTGCAGTCTTGTCCGTGGAGCCGTCACTGACCGCGATGATACGATCCACCTCGGGACAAAGTTTCAAGGCCTGAATCACATCGGTAATTGTTTTTTCTTCATTAAATGCCGGAATTATAGCTGTTACGTTAATTGTTCTCACCTCCATTGCCGTCTCTAATCAAGATTTTGCAGTTCTTCTCTAAAAGCCTCAAGAAGCTGCTCACGGGGAACCCGGCGGATGATCCGGCCATGACGAAAAATAATGCCTTTCCGGGCATTGCCGGTAACGCCGAGGTCTGCATCCCGGGCCTCCCCGGGGCCATTTACAACGCAGCCCATTACCGCCACCTTGATCGGTTTATCTATGTTTTCAATAGTATTTTCGACCTCGGCGGCCAATTTTATTACATCAATATCGGTACGCGCGCAGGTCGGACAGGAGACAAGCTCCGCCCCAAAACGACGACGCCCCGCTGCTTGCAGGATAAGTTGGGCGGCGACGATCTCCCTGATCGGATCCGAGGTAAGGGAGACCCTTACCGTGTCCCCGATCCCTTCCAGCAGCAAAGCCCCGATGCCCACCGCCGATTTAACCGTACCGCGGTAGCGCGGACCGGCCTCTGTTATCCCGATATGGAACGGATAATCCACCTTCCCGGCCATGAGACGGTAGGCCCGATATGTAGTTGGTACATCAGATGCCTTGAGCGAAATTATTATATCAGAAAATGCAGCCTGTTCAAGGACCCGGACGTAATTCAAGGCCGATTCCACCAGAGCTTCCGGTGTAGCACTCCCATATTTTTTGCGGATCTCCTTCTCTATGGATCCGGCATTGACACCGATGCGCAAAGGAATGTTCTTTTCCCGCGCCCGGGAAACGATCTTCATCAAGCGG
>JBASYW010000175.1:0-2087 GCA_049277715.1 Dethiobacteria bacterium
CCGCCATCATCACCCGGAACGCAATCACCCCGGCCAATCGGCGGCTTCATGTTTATATACCCGCTGTTATCCTGAACGAAATGTTGGTTTTCTCACAAGATCCTTCGCTTCGCTCTGGATGACAGGATAAAAAAATCAGAATGACAGGTGGGGGCGCTCTGGGTGACAGAAAAATAATTATTGTCACTTAGAATGACCGAGAAAATAATGGAGTGTCGGAAATAAATTAACAAAAATGGCGCAATCAACATACCACTGAACCGATGGCCCTTTCACTCCCGCGTAATCCAAAGAAGGATTATCCGCCGCAACGGTGAAATAATATTTAGTGCTATTGGGCGATGCTTACGCCCCTTCTTTCTGTGAAATATTAGCGGGGCGTTGCCGACAATCTCATGGGGGTCAGAGGATGGGCGCAAAAAAATCGGGTGGCAGCAAGAAGTCAAAACGCAACGGCGCCGCCCCTGAAAAAAAATATGTCTCCTTTAAAGAATCGGCGCGCTCCTTATTTCTGGAGCCTGTGGATATCCTCGCCGTCGATCGCAAGCCGCCCCGTATCGACGATCTGGATCTATTCCGGGGCTATGCCACCTTCGGGTTTATCATCTACCATGCCGTACTGCTCCTGGGCAACGAAGCCGTGGATTATGATTCTCTGTTGGGGTTTATCTCCTATATCATTTTCTGGACGCCTATTGGCGGGAAGGCTTTGTTTCAGATCTATATCGGCATCTACCTGGTCTATGCCCGCTCCTCCACGCAGACAATTATAAAGCGGGGCCTGACCATTTTGGCCGCCGGTTACGCCCTCAATGCGCTGCGTTTCCTGCCCGTCATTATCGGGGTCTCGCGGGGCACGCTGCGCATGGAGGCCTTTGCCCCTTACCGGAACCTAGGCGACATGTTTTTCAGCGTGGATATCTTTCAATTTGCGGGGTTGGCCTTTCTTGCTTATGCCCTCCTCCGGAAGGTCTTTCGCGGGGTGGTCAAGCCCGTCTACTGGCTCTATATGGCCCTGGCGGTGATCCTTATCTCGCCCTTCCTTGCCCCCCTGATGACCGGAAACATCTACATTGATCGGGTTCTGGAGCTGCTCTGGGGCGATGGTTTTCATGTCTGGTTCCCCTTTTTCCCGACCTTCTGCTACACCCTTCTGGGGGCGATGTTCGGGTGCATGCTTATCAGGATCAAAAGCTTCCGCAACCATGAGTGCAGCTTCATGATCATCTCCATCCTCACCTTTGCGCTGGGTATCCTGTTAACCGATATCTGCCGCCAGCCTTCCGGTTACATTTATTTTAAAATCCTCGGCTCCGATTTTATCTATGAATCGCCGGAGATCGTCATCAAGGTTCTGGGCTTTTTGATGTTCCAGCAGGCGCTGGCCGTCTGCCTGAACAGGTACGTGCCCCGGAACATCATCTTCAGGTTCTACCGTTATATGAGCTACAATATCACCCCGATCTACATCTGGCAGTGGATCATCATCGGCTGGATCTCCGGAATTTACTTCCACGCTTTTCTGCAGCAGAACGTGGCGGAAGTTTCGGTGGTGATCGCCATCACCACGCTTCTCACCTGTATTCTCACCGAGTTGACCAAAAAGGCCATGAAGGCCGTGAAAAATTATACGGCCGGTAAAGAAAGCCGCGCTTGAGACCATTTTTATAGGGTTTACAAACCAAAAATGTTAGCCGGGGCACTTCTTTTTTGTCATTGGGACGGAGCCTGTTTTATTGTCATTCAGAGGGAGCGTCAGCTTTTTTATTGTAATTCAGAGGGAGCGGCAGCGACCGAAGAATCTTAACCACTCCATGCCGCCATCATCACCCGGAACGCAATCACCCCGGCCAATCGGCGGCTTCATGTTTATATACCCGCTGTTATCCTGAACGAAATGTTGGTTTTCTCACAAGATCCTTCGCTGCGCTCTGGATGACAAGATAAAAATCAGGATGACAGGGCGGGGGGCGCTCTGGATGACAAGATAAAAATCTGCCCCAAAGATAAGCTTGTAATTGAAGGACAGGGAGGTTTTTGAAAATCTTGAAGGGGTGCTCGAAATCCCCCCGCTCCCCCTTTAGAAA
>JBASYW010000176.1:0-2010 GCA_049277715.1 Dethiobacteria bacterium
CGGTAATGCTGTCGATTTTCTTCTCTTTAATCAATTGGGCAATTTTCTCAACCAGACGAGCCTTGTTTTTCAAATCAGGTATATCTTTGTTGACGATGAAGTCCTTCTGTTTTTTGGAGGTCTCCACGACCACCTCGCCTTGCACCTTGATAATGCCGCGCCCGGTCAGATAGGCCTGTGTGATTCCTTCTTTCCCGGCAATCACCGCTCCTGTGGGAAAATCGGGCCCCTGGATAAAATTCATAATTTCATAAATGTGTGCATCGGGATGATCGATAAGGAAGGTAAGGGCATCAATAACTTCGCTCAGATTGTGAGGCGGGATATTGGTAGCCATCCCCACGGCAATTCCCGCCGAGCCGTTGACCAGCAGATTGGGAAATCGGGAGGGCAGCACGGCCGGCTCCTGCAAACTCTCATCAAAGTTGGGAATAAAATCAACCGTCTCTTTTTTGATATTGTTCAACATCTCCATGGCCAGAGAAGACATCCGCGCTTCGGTATAGCGCATCGCCGCCGCTGAATCGCCATCTAAAGAACCGAAGTTGCCATGCCCATCCACCAACGGATAACGGGTCGAGAAATCTTGCGCCAATCTTACCAGTGCATCATAAACCGGGAGATCTCCATGAGGGTGGTACTTCCCCAGTACTTCCCCTACGATACGTGCCGCCTTGCGATGAGGTTTATCCGGTGTAATACCCATCTCGCTCATGGCATAGAGAATCCGCCGGTGAACCGGTTTTAAACCATCTCTCACATCCGGCAATGCCCTGCTTACGATTACACTCATGGCGTAATCAAGAAACGATCTCTTTACTTCTTCATGGATGTTAATCGGAATAATATTATCTCTTTCTTCGCTGCTCATTGTTCCTCCTGTTCCCATAACCGTGGTTTACGTTAGACTAGCCAAATTTCTCATCAAAAGTCGAGATTCTGTACTTCAAGTGCATGCGTTTCAATAAATTCACGGCGCGGCTCTACTTTATCGCCCATTAAAACGCTAAATATCTCGTCGGTCTGAAAAACATCAAACAACTCCACCCGCTTGATGATTCGTGTTTGCGGGTTCATGGTCGTATCCCACAATTGCTCAGGGTTCATCTCTCCGAGACCCTTATAGCGTTGGATGGTCAAATTTTCATTGCCTACTTTCTGTAACAATTCCGCCAATTTCTCTTCATTGTAAATATATCTCTCCGCTCTTCCCTTTTTGACTTTATAAAGAGGAGGCTGGGCAATATATACAAAACCGGAAGTTATGATCGGTTGCATATAACGATAGATGAAGGTGAGCAACAACGTGCGGATATGAGAACCGTCCACATCGGCGTCGGTCATGATAATGATTTTCTGATAACGTGTTTTCTCGATCCTCAATTCATCGCCGATACCAGTGCCGATGGCCGTGATCAGCGTTCTTATCTCCTCGTTGCCCAGGATTCTGTCCAGGCGTGCCTTCTCAACGTTTAATATTTTCCCTCTCAGGGGCAAAACCGCCTGATAAATGCGGTCGCGAGCCTGCTTGGCAGATCCTCCGGCAGAATCCCCTTCCACGATAAACAACTCACTCTTGCCCGGATCCTTGCTGACGCAATCGGCCAATTTTCCCGGTAACCCCAGAAACTCCAGTGCGTTCTGTCTTCTGGTCAGCTCGCGAGCTTTACGCGCCGCCTCCCTAGCCCGCGAAGCACGGATACATTTTTCCATTATTTTTTTGATAACATGGGGATTCTGCTCGAAAAATATCTCCAGGTTTTCATAGAGCACACTCTCTACTGCTCCACGAATTTCACTGTTACCCAGCTTGGTTTTGGTTTGTCCTTCGAATTGGGGTTCTTGCAATTTTACACTGATTACTGCGGTAAGCCCCTCTCTGGCGTCATCTCCACTAAGATTAGGCTGGTTCTCTTTCAATAACCCTGTTTTACGTCCAAAATCATTTAACAAGCGTGTCAGGGAGCTCTTGAATCCTAGCTCATGGGCGCCTCCCTCGATGGTTCTGAT
>JBASYW010000177.1:0-4550 GCA_049277715.1 Dethiobacteria bacterium
GTGCATACTCGATCTCCCTGAGCGCCTGGCCAATCCTTGATCGGATCCGGCCGGATGAACGTTTCAGTTCCTGCTCCAAACCTTCGCGCAACCTTTCCTTGATTTCTCCTGCCGCCTTCTCCGTAAAGGTTACAGCTACGATACGATCAAGATGGGCCCCCCTTACCGTAACAAGGTTTATCAGGCGTTCGATAAGCAAGCTGGTCTTCCCCGTCCCCGCCCCCGCCTCAACCCAGAATGTAGTAGAGAAGTCATGGGTGATTTTCTTGCGGTCTTCTTTATCGATTACCTCTCTTCTCTCCCGGTCCATCTTCTTTGCCCCTTTCAACCCCACTAAATGATATAATTGACGATATTTTTAAAATCTGTTATCTGCGGATCTTCTTCTTTTCGTTGATATACTTCTCGGATGTCCTTGCCGCAGATGCCGGAGTAATCGCAATAAGAACATGTTATTTCCGATGCCGAATAAGGGAAAAATCTGCCCCCGGAGATGCCCTCCATGATTACGGTTAACGCCTGATTAAGCAACGGTATCTTTTCCAATAGCTCCGCTCCGGAAAAATTCACCTTTTTAAAATCGGCATCCCGTGACACAAAGTAAAATGAGGCCGTTATACTTCCGTAGCTATTCATGTGGAAAAGTTCTTTGGCCGCTAATATATAAACCGCCAACTGCAGTAAAAGACCCTCGCGCAGAATTTTCTTACTATACGGCGGCAACCTCCCGGTCTTGTAATCGATTATGCTTATTTTATCTCCTGATTTATCCAGGCGATCGATCCTGCCTTTGAAGCGGATAGCCCGACCGTCTTCGAGCTCCACGCCAACATCAAAGGGGATCTCAACGTGAAGGGGAACCCCGGGATGACCAAGTTTCACTTCATGACGTAACAGCTCCAACATATCATCGCTGATGCTCTTCCGGTCAACTTTCCAGAAAAGATGATGCCCCGTCTCCCCTCTTTCCTCCAACCGGCTAAAACAATCTTTCAACACTTCCTCCATCATTTTAGAAGCTTCTGCCAATCTCTCCCCATCCAGAGGCAGAATCCGCTCCTCGGCCGCCCGCTGATAAAACTTCTCCAATATTTGATGGATCAGAGCACCTCTCTTCAGGGGGTCGATACGCATCATTTCTTCCGCCTCCTCCGTAGGCCCCAATCCGATCAGATACTTTAGGAAGAAGCAGTAGGGACATCTTAAATAGTCGCTCATGTAGGTGGCCGATAAGTGCTTTTTATATGGATTGTAATCCTCAACAATACCCTTTATTCCCTCTTTCCCCATCATCCCTTCATACGCGGTGAAAAAAGGTTTCCGCCGTTGCCGGTGCGCTTTCTGTGCTTCTGCAAACCAGGGGTAATATGTAGCAAAGTATTCATCGAGCTTGCCCCTTGGCACCCCTGACCGGATCAGGCTGCGGTCAAATTCATCGTGGAAAATCGCTTCTTGAGGATGGGGAATATAATTTGAAGCGATATACCTGAAGCCGGGAAAAGAGGGGATGTTTTCCGCCGAATAATATCTGCCCATGTCCGCCTCGACCGCTCTTAAAAGATATTGAGACGGCATCTGCTCGTCCCCGCTCCTGCTGTTAAATCGGGGAAAAGACAGGATCAGCCGTTCTCCGGAGCTGTTAAGCGCGCCGGCAAAGGAGAGGGCCTCATATGCCAATGCTTCCCTTCGCAGAGCAAGCCTCCCATTAAACAGCTTTCTTTCTTCATCAGGAATAAGGGGGTCCTGCCGCACCGGCCCCGGAAACTTATCTCCCCGCATCCCCGATATAAAAACGATCTTGAATCTGATGTTCTGCGCCTTGTCAAGAGAGCAGACCGTAACCCCCTGCCGAAAGCTTCCATGAGAAATAACCGCTTCCTTCAATATCTCCAAAACCGTCTCCCTCACATCCCGGAAGTTTACCTTAGCTTCTTCGATCATATCGAGCCCTTTTAAAGGCAGAAGTACCTTGAGGACTTCATTATACTCCTTCCCCGCCGGGAAGAACTCCTGTATAAACTTCTCCACCGCGCCGACGATACAAGCCCAGGTACCGCTCTCGGGAATTTCGGCCAACGCTGCGTAAATACGTTCGATGAACATACGAAACATTTTTATCTGCGCCCATTGCTCCTTTTTTTCCTCCTGTCTATTCTCCTCTGCTTCCATATCGCTTTTTATCTTTTTAGACAGCCAATCCAGACCTTTTTCCCAATTCCCGATTCCTTCAGTTATACCGGCCATCACCGAAAAATGATCCCAGAGCGGTATGGAGGGCACCGTTGCAGTCTCCAGAATATGGGCATAGTTGAAGGGGGCAATATCAAGAAGCTCCATCACCTCTTTGCGCCCCCACATTCCCCCGCGCAACTGCAGACACATCGTCAGAGCTATGCCCGTCCGGGTGGTATGCAGCTTGCGCCCCGCCGGCATATAGTACGGCAACCCCAAGTCCTCAAAAACCCCCTCCAGAAGAGAGTAATATTGAACGTCTTTAACCAGCACCGCCATATCATTGAAGCGGTATCCCTCATCGACAAAGCGTATGATCTGACGACCAATCTCCTCCACTTCCCGTACTTCCCCGGGTGCCGACCAGATTTGAAAAGAACGGTCATCATCATTGATATTATCGGCGCAGTCGGGCTTGATTTCAGAGAACAGATGGTCTTGCAGCCTTGAAATCACATGGCCCTGAATTGTGGCAGCGACACCTTCCTCTGCTTCCATCTCAAAACCATGCATTTCCAACCATGATAAGAGCTCCTGCCCGTAGGGCCGGCCGGTCACGAAGCGGGGCATAAATATGGTAATGCCGGTAACAGAAGCCAGCGCACTCAGCCATTCCTTCTGCTTGTTGCCAAAGCGGTACAGACCGTAGATCATTATCTCCGCCGGCAATCCGGCCTCCTTCTCAAGCCGGGGCAGATCTTCAACAGAAAAAGACAGGGTTGAAAACTGATCGAGTATACGATTATAATCCTGGTATAGAAGATGCAGGATGCTGTTTTTCGGTGTATCTGCCTTGATAGAATCTATCCCGGCCTCTCGCAACTCCTGAAATGTCTTTCTCAAAGCTTTGGAAAAACCGGCATGATTCCGGACCGGTTCGAAATAGGACCCGGAAGGTATACTCCGGGCTAAAATACGGCAGATCCACTCCTCTCCATAATAGGGGAGCGCTCTTTTCCTCTCCCGGCCATAATGTTCCGCCAGTTCCCGGCCCAGATCAGTCAAGGTGCAAAAATGCACATTGGCATGATCAAGACCCCTGGAGGCCAGCATCCTACGCAGATAAATTCCGTTAAGATTTGAATTCACCACGACCTTGACCGGCGCCAGAGGTTCTCTGCACTTTAAAGATAAGATCCTCTCCAGCAGTTTCACTTCCAGCTGCTCCAGATTTCCCAGATAGACCCTGTTTCTATTACCTTGATTATCCATAACCGATTGCGGCTCGGACCCCGGCCCGAAACCGACCACACCTTTCGTATATCTTCATATTGTTCTTTATATTCTTAGTTTCTTTGTTCGCCCCGGCAGTCCTCATTTCCTTGTGAAAGAATAATAAAAAAGCACCCGTTAAAACAAGTGCTTTTCTTTTTATGGTAATTGATAAGTTTATTACCTTATCTCTTGGAGAACTGTGGAGCACGACGGGCACCTTTAAGACCGTATTTCTTACGTTCCTTCATCCGCGGATCGCGGGTCAGGAAACCGCTCTTCTTTAACACACGGCGAAAATCAGGATTGCTCTGCAGTAACGCCCTGGCTATTCCATGGCGGACAGCTCCGGCCTGTCCGGTTAATCCACCGCCTTCCACCTTGGCGATAACATTATATTTACCTTCAACGCCCACGGAAACCAACGGCTGGCGAACCATCAATCGGAGCGCTTTCATCCCGAAATATTCTTCCATGGGCCTTTTGTTGATTATTATCTCACCGTTACCCGGCACCAGCCGGATACGGGCTACCGCAACTTTTCTTCGCCCTGTTCCTATATACTGTACCTGAGCCAATCTCTACTCCTCCTTTCCCTCTCCCGCCCCGTTCCAAATCTGCGGGTTCTGGGCCTGGTGCGGATGTTTATCTCCCCTGTAAACTTTCATCTTCTTGAGCATTTCTCTCCCGAGACGATTGTGGGGCAACATTCCCTTGACCGCCAAATAGATAACCCGTTCAGGTTTTCGCTTCATCAACTCCGCAAAACTGGTTGCTTTCAGCCCTCCGGCGTACCCGGAGTGCCGGTAGTAAACTTTCTGAATGGCCTTCTTGCCGGTTAAAGCAACTTTTTCAGCGTTAATGATGATTACATAATCGCCTGTATCCACATGGGGGGTATAGATGGGCTTATGTTTCCCCCTGAGAATATGTGCTACCTGGGATGCCGCCCTGCCCAGAGGTTTTCCGGCCACATCTATGATGTACCATTTTTGATCCACTTCGCCCGGCTTAGCCATATAAGTCTTGGCGTTCATCTTCATCCTCCTAAACTATAAACTACCCCGTTTAATATGGTCACTATTACTGCAAGCAGCGTATACTCA
>JBASYW010000178.1:0-1701 GCA_049277715.1 Dethiobacteria bacterium
TTCAACGCATGGCTCTCCTCGATCGGTGTTTTCTCCGGCTCGCCATAGACAGCGGCGGTGGATGAAAAAACAAGTGATTTTGTGCCCGATAGCTGCATTGCTTTGAGAAGGTTTATCGTGCCGACCACGTTGGTGTTAAAAGTGGTGAGCGGGTTGGCAACCGAGTCGGATACGATACTCTTTGCCGCGAAATGAATCACGGCTTGCGGCCTGATCTTTAACAGGATCTCCCGGGTCAACGATTCATTCAACAGATCGGCCTCGATAAAATCCACATCAGGCGGAAGCGCCGACCTGTGTCCGGTGCTTAAATTGTCCATTACCGTTACCTTGAAGTTCATATTGATCAGATCTCTGACGACGTGACTGCCGATATAGCCGGCTCCTCCGGTGACCAGAATCAAAACAAATCCCCCTTTTATCATCCATCTATTGCGAATTTTACTGTCGTTTGAAAGCTACATCATATTATTCACGATGGCCGGTTATATCTCCTTTAAGCAGATAAAATATGCGGCCAACATCAATATATGGTAAAATAATTATATCATATAAAAGGAAGATTATCGGCCATGGTGGATGGAATTATAAATAGCTTGAACGATATTCTAATCAAGATGATCGACCCCGCCGAGGGAGCCTTTAAAACAAGATCCGAAAGCACTGCTATCGCCCGGATGTTGGCAAAGGTTATCGATGTTAAAGGCGACCAGGCGTTATTACGTTGGGCGGGCGGTAATTTTTCAGCCAAGGTTGAAACTCCGGTCTTCAAGGGGGAACATCTTCTTTTGGAGTACCATACTCAGAGGGGTGAGAAACTCTGTTATCGGATATTGGCGCGCACTGAAACATCCATGCACAGGGGAACGGCCTCGAACCTTCCGGTGACCGATTCTTTTCTGTGGAGTTTTCTTATTCCCTTCGGCCATCAAAACTACCCTGTTTTTATCCGTTATTATCAGCAACAGGAAAAGAAAAATTTATCGGGACAGAAGAAGAGCCCCCTGCTGGAATTGATTGTAGAGACCAGAAACCTGGGTCTGGTAATGGTGCGTATCGGTATCAAGAAGGGCGGCTATGATTGTATTTTCCTTGTGGAGAGCAAGGAGGCCGGCCTGCGGCTGGAGGAAGAGGTAAGAAAATTGATCGAGGAGGAAGGGCGGGAGCTTGCTCCCGGAAAAGAGTTGCTATCGTGGAGCGTCTATCCGGTAAGAGAAGAGATGGCGAAGGAGTTTGCCGGGGGAAATGTTCTTCTCAATGCTCGGGTATAATCGGTATGCCCGAGGTGGAAGGTGCCAAAGGAGGAGACCGATGAGCAGACCTCAGGATCTTTTTGATATCAAAAAAGCGGTGGCGTTACGTTATCGTCAGGGCGAAGACAATGCACCGGTGGTCGTAGCCAGCGGGCAGGGATGGTTTGCGGAGAGAATCATGGAGATTGCAGAAGGACATGGCATCAAGATATTTCAAGATGAAAACCTGGTGGAAAGTCTTCGTGTTCTCGATCTTGGTGAGGAGATACCCGTGGAGCTATATGAGGCTCTGGCATCGATATTGGCCTTTGTTTTCAGGGTGGACAGGGAGCTGGACAAGGAGAAAAAGATTTGAGTGATTTTATAAAAATTATGGGAACTGCCGGTGCGCGCTTTGTTGTGTCTCAACAACTTCGCTCTTCAGCCGGCACATGGTGTTGTTTTGGGG
>JBASYW010000179.1:0-6695 GCA_049277715.1 Dethiobacteria bacterium
TATTACCGTCTGGGTGGTGCCGGGTTCTATGCGATCAATATCCCCATGGCCCTGATCGTGGAGATGCTGGAGCAATCCGCTCACGAAGACAGCCACAAACTGCTTGCGGAGATGAAATCGTATTTTCTGGATCATTGTGACTACATCGTCTCCCGGGGAGAGAACTATCCCCGGCACGAGGTAAAATATGAGCAATCCATAGTTGCCCCGTCCGTAGATATGCTGCTGCAAGGTTATCAGATCAGCAAAGAGAAGAAGTATCTGTCTGAGGCGGAGAGGCAGTTGAAATTGCTCGAAGCATTCGGTTTTATCCAACCCAACTTCCACATGAACGATATCGCCATCAGGCATTGGGACGGCTACTGGTTCGGGAAACGCAAGATGTACGGCGATACCTTCCCCCATTACTGGAGCTGTATCAATGCAGGAGTTTTTGCCCGCTATGCCGAAATAAAAAAAGATGAAAATTATGTCGCCCGGGCAAACAATATCCTGTTAAACAATCTGTGCCTGATCAAAGACGGCCGAGGATCCTGCGCGTATATCTATCCTTATCTGATAAACGGTATGAAAGGAGGTTTTTACGATCCATGGGCCAACGATCAGGACTTGGTGATATATTTTAATCTTGCTTTTAACCGCGCTCTATGCTCATCACCTTGAATCCAAAAAGATTCGGTGGAAAGGAGCACCGTTACATACAGCGCACCGATGAATCAACCCTTTACTTTTATAATAAAATAGATGCATCAGAAAAAGAGCATCGTCGCTCCTGTGCTTCTAAGAATTGAGGTCATAAATAATGAACTTTCTACATAAACTTTTCGGCACCAGCCCCGGCAAAGGAATACAGCCCAAAGAAGTTCTTGCTTACAGCGTCGCCGGATTCGGACAGAACCTGATCTGTGCATTGATCACCTCTTTTCTTCTGTTCTTCTATACAGACGGCGTCGGGTTGCTCCCCGCCGGAGTTGCTTATCTGATGCTCGGTGTCCGACTGTTCGACGCCTTCAACGACCCCATCATGGGCAGCATCGTGGACCGCACCAGAACCAAATGGGGCAAACTGCGCCCCTACCTGCTCTTTACCCCGATCCCTATCGGCATACTCACGATGTTATGTTTTACGACCATACCCGGGGACTACAATACCAAGTTTATATACGCCACCATTACCTACGTGATCTGGAGTGTCCTGTACACCATCGTCGATGTCCCCTACTGGGGTCTATCCACGGCTCTCACCTCCGACACCAATAAGCGCGCCACCCTGCTCACGGTCGCCAGGCTGGCCTGCACCGCCGGCGCGGGGCTGGTCTCCATCTCCGTCCCGGCGATCGTCAACCATGTTCAAAATAAAACCACCGGAGGAGTCGGCCTTGAGGCCATCGCCCCGGCTCTGCAGGAGGCCATGAAAGCGGCCATCGCCGCCGACCTCCGGCAGTCCTTTGTCTGGGTCGCCGCCATCGTCGCTATTCTGGCCGTGCCCTTGTTTTTTATCGGTTTTAAATATACCAATGAACGCTACTACTCCCCTACCCCTCCGCTTCCACTGGGCCAGAACCTGAAGCTGCTGACCAAAAACACCCCGTTGATGCTCATCGTGCTCTCCGGCGTGCTGGGCATGATCAGGATGGTCTACTTCACCAGCGGACTGTATTTTGCCAAATACTGCCTCGACAACGCCGCCGTCTTTACGATTATCACACTGGCCACCGCCCCCGGAGGATTGCTGGCCTCTGTCTTTACTCCTTACCTCTCCAAAAAATTCGGGAAGCGCGACCTTTACATTTACAGTCATATCGGCGGGGCCATCGTCATGTTTGCCATGTATTTTGTAGGCTGGAGGACCCCCTTCGGCTTATGGTTTAATTTTATCGGCCTCATCCTGTTGGGTATCCCCTCGGGCTTCTCCAACATCCTGACCTACGCCATGATCGCCGATACGGTCGATTATCTGGAATGGAAGACGGGCCAAAGGGCGGAAGGCATCTGTTTCTCCATGCAGACATTTATCTCCAAAATCGGGATGGCCGCATGTGCTTTTGCCACGATGCTCACCTTGAGCATCGTCGGTTTTGTGGAAAATACGGCGGCCACAACATATGTTCAGGACGGCATTTACTTTACTTCCATATTTTTGGCGGGAATAAGCATGCTGGCCACGACCATCCCCCTGTTCTTCTACAAATTTACGGAGAAAGAACAGGCACGGGTAGTGGCTATCACCGCCGCCCGCAAAGGTCTGGATCTTGAAGAAATCGGTCTGGATAACGATGTTAAACCCCAAACATCGTAACTCAAGATGACGGTGCTTTAACTCCTGCGGAAACATTGGCCGGTGCATGATTTTTTGTACCGGCCATTATTATCATTGCCGTGCACCTTTTTTAATGAAACATTGCCTAAAACTATTCGCTCCGCTCAAGATTCCTCGCTGCGCTAGGAATGACAGGGCGGGGGGCGTTCGTAATGACACCCCCGTTGTCATTCAGAGGGTCCTTTTTTTTCTGTCATTCAGAGGGAGCGGACGCGACCGAAGAATCTTAACCACTCCGTCCCGCCATCATCACCCGAAACGCAAGCACCACAGGCCCATCGGCGGCTTCATGTTTATATACCCGTTGTTATCCTGAACGAAATGTTGGTTTTCTCACAAGATCCTTCGCTTCGCTCTGGATGACAGGATAAAAAACGGTATACAGGAAAGGGGCGCTCTGGATGACAGGATAAAAAACGGTATGACAGGGGGGATCCAAACATACAACCGCCGACTTGATTTTATAGGCCATCTTCCTCACCTCCTGGCTTTATCTTCATAAGCTGTACCATAAAAACAATTTTCGAGATGGAAAGGAGAAGCACGATGAAAAAATATTCCGCGCTAAAAAATAAATATCTGGATCACATAAAAGGCAAGCCAAACGTGGTGGGCATAGGAGTGGGAAAGCGCCAGGTTAATAAAAAGCTGACGGATGAGAAAGCGGTGGTTGTTCTTGTATCAAAAAAGGTTCCGGAGGAAGCGCTCCGCAAGGAGGAACTGATTCCCCGCCAACTGGAAGGGAAGTCCGTGGATGTCATGGAGATCGGCGAGGTCTGTTTCCTGGGAGAGAAGAAAAAGGAAGAAGGGGAAGAGGAAGAAGGTCAGGGGGAAAACAAGACCCGGATAACGGGGACAACAACGCCGTCATCAGCGGTCACCGCAAAGAAAGCCCGTAAATATTCATGGTCTCTCTCCGAAAAAAGAGCACAAAGGATAGAGATGGAAAGTCTGAAAGAGAGAACCGGGAAGCATCGTCCCGCGATAGGGGGGATCAGTATCGGACATTACCTGATCACCGCCGGTACGCTGGGAGCGGCGGTATATGATAAAGCCGGTGCAGGGGGGGACAGAAAGCTCTTTGCATTATCCAACAATCATGTGCTGGCCAATTCCTCAACGGGAAATGACGGGCGCGCCGCCAGAGGAGACAAGGTTTTGCAACCCGGGGCATATGACGGCGGAAGGGATCCCGATGACACGTGGGGTTATTTGGAACGGTTTGTGCCCTTGAAAAAAGGAAAAACGATCTGCATGACAGCTTTTATAGGTGAAAAGATTATCAACCAGATATTGGCGTTTCTGGCCGTAGATTACCGGGTCAAGTTTAAAAAAAATAACGATCGCGAAAACCTGGTTGATGCGGCGGTGGCAAAGCCGATCATGGACGGCAATTTGAGCACGGAGATACTCGGTTTGGGCAAGGCCGCCGGCATAGCCGAAGCCAATGTCGGACAGGAAGTGGTCTTCAGCGGACGAACCAGCGGGATAAGAAAAGGGGTTGTGCTGGCCAAAGATGTGCATATCTCCGTAGCGATGGAGGATGGAGAACCGGTCATGTTTGCCGACCAGTTGGTCACTTCAGCCATCGCTCTGCCCGGGGACAGCGGATCCTTGCTTCTGGATAATGAAAAAAATGCCGTAGGCTTGATCTTTGCCGGCTCCGATATAGCCAGCATCGGTAATCGGATGGAGAACGTGGCTGCACTGCTGCAGATAGAGATATAAAATACAGGTGTCAGGCCGGCAATCAGACATCCTGCGTAGATAGTTCCAGTCCGGATTTTAGGATTCAGGCCTGACACCTTTTATATACAGGCAGAAGTTTAAAGCTTTTCGGGCTGATCATAAGTGACGCCAAAGGTTTCAACCGTAACCTTCTTCATCACCTGAACCCGGCCACGCACTTTCCCGTTAGCGGCGGGATCACCGTCGCTGGCACTAACAATACGATCAACTTCGTCCATGCCGGATATAACCTTGCCAAATGCGGCATATTTTTGATCCAGGTGGGAGGCGTCTCCGAGCATGATAAAGAACTGAGAGCCCGCGGAATCAGGCGAGCTCGAGCGGGCCATGGAAACTATGCCCCGTTCGTGTTTGAGATCATTACGATGACCGTTGGTGGTGAACTCTCCCTTGATACTGTAACCCGGCCCACCCATCCCGGTGCCTTCCGGGCAGCCGCTCTGGATCATAAACTCCGGAATGACCCGGTGGAAAGTAAGCCCGTCATAAAAACCGCTCTCGATGAGCGAGATAAAGTTATTTACCGTATTCGGGGCAATGGACGGCTCCAGTTGGATCTTGATCTTGCCTCCGCCCTCCATCTCTATCGTCACCATGGGTTTTTTCATTTTTTCAGATTCCTTTCCTTGTTTTTGCCTGGCGGCTATCCGGCTATTGATATCCCCCTTTTTCTCATCGACAGAAGGTTCCCGGCCGGCAAATTCATAGATTTTTTCGAAGATATTCACCGGATCCGATCCTTCCGCATCTTCTCCGAAGGTGCGCCCATCCAATTTCCCCACAAAAAACAAGGCTACCGCCAGAACAATTGCAATCACGGCGATGAGAGTGTAATCAGCCCAGTTTCTTTGCCGCTTGGGGCTTTGACTCTGTTTTTCCGTTTTCGCCCCTCCATTACCGGAGGTGCGATTCATTTTTTTGCGATTGCTCTTCCTTCCCAAAATTATCTCCTCCTGTCTTTTCAAGATTCTATCCAGGTAACAGTATACTGCATATCACCGCTCTCAAGGGAAGGCTCATCAGATAGCCAACGACCATCCTTGCCCCGCTCGACAGCGACGGTTTCAAAATGGCACATGGCAATGCCCATATCGA
Source organism: Dethiobacteria bacterium (assembly GCA_049277715.1). Lineage (GTDB taxonomy): Bacteria > Bacillota > Dethiobacteria > DTU022 > PWGO01 > JAAYSV01. The sequence continues at coordinate 5,165 of JBASYW010000179.1, forward strand.
TCTTTTGCATCTTGACCTTGCCCCTGTTTCCGATATAGCCTCTGTTTTCGGCCAGATAAAAGTGATAATTATTACGATCTCTTTCCTTTACAATCCTCCATGGTTGCTTGTTCGAAGCGGAGGGCGCCAGCTGTACCGCCCGGATCATCTCGCGATAATCACCGGCTTCATTTTCAGTCAGCGGCATGGCGAAGTCATGAAGGAAGAAGAGTTTTTCCCAGGGTTTTCTGTTTCTCGATTGGGCCAGGTAAACCAGGGATTTATCGACTATCGTCCTGCTGTCCCGGGGATAACCGACGGGCGTAATCGCCGGCAGCAGTTCATCGGCGGCCAGATCTATCATGTAAGCATAATCATTTCTTCTGAAGGTGCCACCGACCCAGCATGTTCCCAATCCCAAATCGGTGATGCCAAGAATGATTCTCTCCATACAGTAACCGAAATCCTCCGGCGCCCGGACGGCTTCTCCGATCGCCCCGACGATAAATAATTTGGCTCCTTTTATGATCCCGTAAGTGCCGGTATTTCCGGGCCGGCCTCCGGCAGGATATTGATCCAGATCGAATATCTCGAACCGCGCCGTATGGCCAAAGGGACCGCGGTTATGGGTCCGTAACAGCTGTGATATCCGCTCGATTTTCTCCGGTTCGATCTTCTTGCCGCTATATGAACGGATGGATCGGCGTCTTCTGATAACTTCAATCATGGTTGCCATCGTTTTCAGCATTCACCTCTATTGCCTTTGGACATATTTAGATCTGGCTCGGACTAAAGATATATTACCAGATTAACGCCCCTATTAAAAGTATTTTTACTTTACATAATCAATGGCCGGGGCCGGACCTTTCGCCGGAACAGATAGTGGTTCTAAAATATTTTTTGAGGAATAAAATATAATGCCCCAATATCGGTCTGATGCGGGAGGTGCCGTCCATAAAAAAACATTTCAGGGTTTGGGCTATCGTTGTTTTTGCGGTATTGGCCGCCGGTTACTTTTATCTTTTCTATGCGGATGACCCGGCTATCGACAGCCGGATCAAGAAATTTATCCGGGATGAAAAAAAACAGGAGGAGATCCTATCACCGAAAAGCGCCGAATTGCTGATCGTGGCCGCGGGAGATATCATGGTCCATAAAACCCAATTCCCTTCCGCATTCAACCCGGAATCGGGTAATTTCGAGTTCGGCGAATGGTTCGCTCCCGTGGAGAAATATCTGCGGGAAGGAGACGTGACCATCGGCAACCTGGAGACAACTCTGGCCGGAGAGGAGTTGGGGTATACCGGTTATCCCGCCTTCAACACCCCTGAAAGTTTGGCCGCCGATTTAAAGAAGGCGGGCTTTACCATCGTATCGACGGCTAACAACCACTGTATGGATCGGCTGGAAGCAGGAGTGCATAAAACCATCGCCCATCTGGAGAAAGCGGGGCTGGCATTTACAGGCACAGCGTGCTCCGCGGTGGAGCGCGATAATTTCCCGCTTCTGGAGAAGAACGGTATCCGGGTGGCTTTCCTCGCCTATACATACG
>JBASYW010000180.1:0-9479 GCA_049277715.1 Dethiobacteria bacterium
ACCTTACAGGGTAGACCCCCAACTTTAAAATGATCTTGAAAAGCACCGCAATATTTGTTAATATATCCATGCAGTGTTAAACTGTCTCTATACATGTCGGGGTGGCGGAATCGGCAGACGCGCACGTTTGAGGGGCGTGTGGTGTACACCGTGGGGGTTCAAGTCCCCCTCCCGACACCATGGTTAGCACAAACTATCTTCATTATCCGGCTTTATTGCCGATAAATGAGGATAGTTTTATTTTTATTTCCTCACAGCTTTTTGCAGTAATTCCGTTAATATTTTATTTTTGTTTGGCCTTGTACTTTACGAGTGCATTGTCGATAAGGTTATGCAGACCATGCCAATGAAGAGGTCTTCTATTGAACCATAAGGATTCCCCCCGGGATCTTATCTTACCCGGGTTGGCATGATGGGGCAGGGCATAATTCAAACCATAAAAATCAAGCATCCGGTAATATGTATCCAACTTATCCAAAAACCGGTCATAGTCTCTATCTTTAATTTGTGACCATGCAATCTCACTTACGGCACCTATTCTTGGATAGAGCATATAGTTTGCTTTTCTCATATGGGGAACATATTCGGTCCATAAAGGCGCCTCGATACCTAATAAGGGGATTTCGGCATCGATCTGTATCTTTATTTCGGGTTTAAAATTATAGACCTTTTTTAAATTATTCCATGCATAAGGCAGGTCCAGATAATAAGGGAAGCTTAATGAATTAATCATCTTGCGGCCATCTTCGAGTTCTTTTATGATTGTCTTCTCGGTCCGTTCATCAACCTGATACAGCTGCCAAACAATGTCCTTATCCAACAAGTGCGGGGTTTTTTCTAGAGCCTCGTTCCATATAATGGCGGTTTTGTTCCTGGTTTTTAGATAGCGGCTGATCTTGCTCATAAAATATTGCTGCAATTCTTCTTCATCGGAAAGCCCCAGTTCTCTGATCTTGTGCTGACAATGTTTGCATAACTTCCATCTTGTTTTAACGGCTTCATCGCCGCCGATATGAAAATATTTATCAGGAAACAGATCTGTCAATTCATCGATTACATCGTATATAAACTTGTAGGTGCTCTCTTTTCCGGCACAGAGGATATCATGTTTAACTCCCCAATGCGTGGCCACCTTGATCCGGCGATCAAAACAGCTTAAATAACTGTAGCAGGCGATGGCCGAGACCATATGCCCGGGCATATCTATCTCCGGAATTACGATCATAGATTTACGATGTGCATATTCCACCACATCTCTGATATCTTTCCGGGTATAGAATCCGCGGTGAGGGATGATGCCGAAATTGGTATGACTTCTTTTTGATCCGTAGGTAGTAAGGCGGGGATATTTTTTTATTTCAACGCGCCATCCCTGATCCTCAGTTAAATGCCAGTGAAAGACATTTAATTTATGTAAAGCCATCATATCGATAATTTTCTTTACATCTTCCACCTTAAAAAAGTATCTTCCCGTATCCAGCATAAAACCCCGATAATTATATAGAGGTTTGTCGGTTATTTTTAATTCGGGGATGGCTGCTCCGGACTGGATGATGACTTGTTTAAGAGTTTGAAATGAATAGAAAATACCGCTTAAACTGCCACCGGTGATATTTATTTCTTTGTCGTCGACAGTGATCCTGTATTCTTCTGCGGACAGATTGGGGGAAACTTGAATATTGATCTCATTGTTAATAGCCATATCCTGTTTTATTTCGGTTAGAAGAGAATTAATTTCCCTCTGATAAAGTTCTATGATTGTTTCCGTGGCCTTGATCACGGTTTTATCACTAAAATAAAAACTGCGGCTTTTTCCGACTTCGATTAGATTTGGTTGTGGAATTATTTTGATCATGTTTATTACCTTATCTATTATTTATTTTTGTATGGAAAGTGATGGGTGGGAGGACCATTTTATCCCGATTTATTCCCGGGTCCAAAAACGGTTCCTTTCGGGAGCAGTATAGCAATTAAGGAACATGATTGTCAAACGTTAAAGAGATGAGTATCCATGTTTCACACGGTTTGGAAAGGAGGAGGACCGCCAAAAAAAGAAACCCCATTGTAAGGGTTTCTTTTTGGGCTCAATATATTATGTATAAACAACCTAGCCGATGAGAGCTTGCAGTTTCATTGCTAGAGACATATCGCCTTTAACCTTCAGTTTTCCGGCCATAAAAGCGGAAGTGGCATTGAGCTGACCTTCCATCATTTTTTCAAAGTCTTCTGCGGATAAAAGAATGGTTACATTAGGGCTGTCATGTGCAGAATCAACAATTTCCGCTTTTCCGTCTTCTACTGTGGCATGGAAAGTTCCGCCATCGTCACCGGAAAGTTCAAATTGAAATACTGCATTAACACCCTTAATTTTTGCCGGATCGGCTTCTCCTACCTTCTCCGTAATGGAGTTCAAGATATCTGCAAAAGCCATTAAACAAAACCTCCTCTATAGATATTTTAGCCAAGCAATCAATATGAGAAATTGATTACTTAACCAGTTTAATTAGTTCTAAACGCGATTATAATAGATTCATAATATTTTGTCAACAGCAAATATTAAAATATTCTTATAATGTATATATGCTTTTTATATATCCTGCCAGTTCAACAATTTGGAGGTGTTGACTCTCTCGGGAAGTTTGTCCAGAATTAAATGCAGATAATCTCTGTAAGCCGATGGAGCAAAATTGTTTAAATCTCTGCGGGCGATATCGATGGCTTTGTATGCCTCTCCAAGTGAATATTTTAAGGCGCCACTTTTTATGACCATCTTTCTGATAATATCTCTTATGGATGAAACATCACTTATATTTTCTACCAAAGCGATAATTTTTCGATAAGACTTTTTTTGCAGCATGTAAATCAGAGGCAGGGTTACGGTGCCCTGTTTAAGGTCGTTTATCACCGGCTTGCCCAATTCCTGAGGATGAGCGATGAAGTCCAATATATCATCGATTATCTGGAAAGCATAGCCGAGGTACTTACCGAAAGAATTGAGACGGCCGAGATGTTTCTTATCCTTGATCCCTATGATGCGAGCGCCCGCTTCACAGCAGGCGGCCAGGAGGTTGGAGGTTTTTTTAAAGTTCAGGTCCCGGTATTCTTTTTCGGTCAGATTATAATCAAAGCTTTTATCAAGCTGTTCGGATTCTCCCAGACACATCATGGAGACAACTCTGTTCATCATTTTTAAAACACCGGCATTTCTGTTCTTCTGTAGAAGGTGGAATGCTTTGGCCAGGAAAAAATTGCCGATCTGCACCGCCGGTGTTTTGCCGAAAACAACATGGATGGAAGGCATCCCCCGGCGGATATCAGCATTGTCGATAATATCATCATGGATGAGCGAGGCGGAATGAATGAGTTCCGTAGCGGCTGCAATCTCGATCACCGTATCTGATTCTTTAAAATCGGGTGTTGCCCCATTTCCGGAAAATAGCAGAGAAGACAGGATTACCAGTGAAGGCCGGATCATTTTACCGGGGGACCTTTGGCTATAGGTTAATGCGTTCCGCATCAGCGGTACTTCGGATCGCAAGGTATTTTCAAGTAAGAGCCCTACTTTGTCTAAGCCGGGAACAATTTTAACCCAGGTCTGGTTAGCGTCCATTTTTACCTATTTTTGCAGTTATTTATGGTGTTTATTATTTACTTTAATATTATTTTCCCGGCCGATTATATTTATTCCGATTCCAATCGGAGTTAAGCCTGGCATTATTTTCCGCGGCAGTTATCTAGTGTAAAGTTATTGTAAGATGGGGGGGCGCTCCCTCTGGATGACAAAAAAGGGGTGCTCCCTAGGATGACTGGTTGAGATCGCCTTTATCTTCGGCTATTGGTAACAGATAAATATTAAGGTATAATATAAAGCGATAGATAAAGGTTAACTTGACCATTCTGCAGATAATCCAGAATCCGTACAAATATCAAGAATAGCACGAATAATTTGTGTCGGAACAGGGGATAGGAGAGAACTTCAGAGAAGTTTCCGGAATAGATCCGATTACATATAAATTCTGTCGACAGGGGAGCGATCAATGATGAAAGATACGCTGGGCGAATTGCTTAATTTATTCAGAGGGACAGTGGCCGGCATTTATGACGATATTGTGGAATTTGATGACTTGCTCGGAAGAACAGACCTTTCCTTCAATGAAGATGGTATCGACCCATATGGCGTATCTCGCAATTATCTTAAAACGTTCTTCCCCGTTATGAAGTGGTTGTATAAACATTATTTCCGGGTTAAGACCGTCGGCATTGAGAATGTTCCTGCCGAGGGGCCTGTGATGCTGGTAGGAAACCATTCGGGAAGTCTTCCCGTAGATGGGGCCATGACGGTGGTATCCATGATTATAGATCATGATCCACCGCGCTTGGCCGTAGGCATGGTCGACAGATTTGCTCAGAAGATGCCGATAGTTTCTCCACTGCTCATCCGTGTAGGACAGGTTACAGGAGTACGTGAGCAGGCGGAACGCCTTTTAAACGAAGGCCGGGTTTTATTGATCTTTCCCGAAGGGATTCGCGGCATAGGCAAACTATATAAAGATCGCTACAATTTGGTGGAGTTTACCAGCGGGTTTATGCGCCTTGCTCTCAAGACGAAAGCCCCGGTAGTCCCCTTTGCATTTATCGGTGCCGAAGAAGCTATTCCCACGATAATGCATGCCAAGAAACTGGGGCATCTTCTGGGAGCGCCCTTTTTCCCCATTACGCCATATATACTTCCTCTTCCTTTGCCGGTGCCCTGTCAGATATATTATGGGGAACCGATGTATTTTGAGGGTGATGGAAGCTGCAGGGATATCGAAGAGAAAGTCGAGATGGTAAAGAGTAAAGTTGAAGAGCTGGTCGCGATAGGACTTAAAAACAGAGCGGAGGAGATATCATGAAGATTCTGATTATCGGAATCTCAACCACCATAGGTCGCAGGCTTGCAGAAACATTGTTGAGTCTTGGTCATAACATCCTGGGTTTGGATGTTCGACCCTGGCCTGATGCACCGGGGGAGATAGAGATCACCCGTGTTGATATCCGTAAAAAACCGGCGGAAGAAGTATTTCGCACCAGACAGCCGGATGCCGTTATTTACATCGCCTCGGCGGCTCGCTTATCTCAAGATTATGCCCAGAGATACAGGACGAACCTGGAAAGCACCCGGGCTGTTTTTGAAAACAGCAGTAATTATGGAGTAAAACAGGTGGTTTTTGTCAGCCGACATACGGTTTATGGTGCCGACCCCGATTCATCTATGTACCGTAATGAGATCTATCCTCCCTTAGGCGGGCTTACCTTCCCCAAGCTGAATGATCTTTTTACAGCCGACCTTTATGCCTCACAAGCATTATGGCGTTATCCGGATATCAACACTGCCCTTCTACGGATGGTGTATACGCTCGGTCCCTCACGGCGGGGAACATTGGCGCAATTCCTGAAGGGGCCGGGGGTGCCGACCATTTTAGGTTTTGATCCTCTATTCCAGTTTATGCATGAGGAGGACTATGTCAACGCCATCACTACTGCTCTGGAGGCCAAACTGCACGGGATTTATAACGTGGCCGGGCCCCAGCCGTTGCCCCTTTCAACCTTGATTGACAAAGCCGGGAAGATTTCAATACCCATTCCCCAGAGATGGTATCCTCTATTCCTGGAACGTTTCGGTTACCCCAAAATGTTTGCAAATTCAATAAATCATATCAAATATTCGGTTGTTATCGATGATAAGAATTTCAGGCAGGCAACAGGATTCATGCATCAGCATGATGAGCATCAGACGCTAAAAGCTTTTCGTTACGGGATTTAGTTGATGTTTCGTATCATAATGTCATATTATGCGCTTACCCGGGAAATAATCTATGTCCGGTTCAGCTAAACAGCCCGCAGCTTTTGAAGGTCGTTCAGCAATGATTTTACGCAGACATAGCAGAATAGAGGGAAGATGACGACAACCAATTTATGATGATGAACTGCCCCGATTATATCTCCGTGAAAGAGACTGGAGAAGGCTCTGGTCATTCCGCAACCGGGGCATTCAATCCCGGTAAGATTCTTGAATATGCAGATGGAGAAATTTGTCTCAAAAAAAGAAGTAGGCGTAATCAGGAGAATAATAATTCCTGCAATGTAAAACCCTAACCGGATATATATATATATTATTTCCTTATGGTTTTTCAAAGCATATCACCTGAAAAATCCCCCGAGACCCGACAAAAATGCTATCTGGCCAACTCATTTCCATCGGCATCTTTAAAGGTACCGGTAGCGATGATGATCAGATCAATAATTACCCATATTCCACAATCGCCCAAGGTTAACAATTGGACAATGCCCGTGACAATATGGCCGGTGTAGAAGCGGTGGATGCCCAGACCGCCTAAAAATATGCAGAGCAAGAGGGCGACCAGCCAATCTTTCTGCTGGGTATCAAGTTTTGCCCCGCATTTGGTGCAGATCAATGCATCGGGGGAAGCGATTTCTTCACCGCAATGAGGACAGTGCTTTTTCCCAACCTTGGTGGACATACCGCAGGATATACAAGCAATCGCCTGATCCGAAATTTCTTTTCCGCAGTTTCTGCAATACAATTGAAATAAACCTCCTATTCTGAAGAGAGAGGTAAAATGATAGTATCAAGCTCTGGTATCAATTTTGTAACGACTGCGTCGCATACTTATATTTTTTTCACGCATGGTATTGGAATTTTTTATATTTTCCCTGGTCCTTGTGCCCAGACCCCGGCTTGCATCCAGCTTGAGGTCCACCATCCACACGTACTCTCTGGGGAACATGATTACGGACACAACTTTTCACCTCATCTGTAATCATCTATATAATTATTTAATTATTGACAATATGATACCATAAATTTTAAAGGATGGAAATAATAAAATTTCATCTTAATTTATATTCCAAGCTTGCAGAACGGCTATACGGTGAATTATTATTAAGAATAAGCATTGCCTTTATTGACAACAATGAACAGGAGGAAAATGTCGGTGGAAAATATGAAGATAGCGGAGATAGAAGGCATAAAAATCGGGCATGCCCAGGATATAAAAGCAGCCACCGGTTGTACAGTTATTCTTTGCGAGAAGGGGGGCTGCGGCGGGGTTGATGTCCGTGGAGGATCTCCGGGAACGAGAGAGACCGACCTGCTAAATCCCATGAATTTAATCGACAAGGTGCACGGCATCCTGCTTACCGGCGGGAGTGCTTTCGGCCTCGATGCTTCTGCAGGAGTAATGAACTACCTTGAGGAACAAAATAGCGGATTCGATGTGGGTGTTACCAAGGTTCCCATCGTGGTCGGGGCAGTTCTCTTTGATCTCCATATCGGCGATTTCCATATCAGGCCGGGAAAAGAAATGGGGTACCGGGCGTGCATGGATGCGTCTACTCATGAAAGTCGGGAGGGTAACGTTGGAGCAGGAACGGGGGCTACGGTCGGCAAATATTTGGGGATGGGGCAGGCAATGAAAGGCGGGCTGGGAACCTGTTGTTTTCGGGCAGGCGAACTCGAAGTGGGGGCGATTGTGGCTGTCAATTGCCTGGGAGATGTTATTGATCCCGCTACGGGAAAGATTATAGCCGGCACTCTGAATGATGACGGATTGACGTTTGCCGATACCGAGAGCCTGATCATCAATATGTATGATTATAAACCTAAAACACCGGGTGAAAATACCACCATTGGTGCGATTATTACCAATGCCCGGCTTTCCAAATGGGAGGCCAACAAGGTGGCGGCGATGGCCCAAAACGGGATCGGGCGAACAATACGACCTGCTCATACGTTGTATGACGGAGATACTATCTTTACTCTGGCCACCGGAAAGGTCGATGCGGATCTCAGCGCCGTGGGTTTGCTTGCGGTTCGCACCGTGGAAAATTCAATTGTGCAGGCGGTCCGATCTGCAACTGCTCTCTGCGGCATTAAATCTATTTCCGCACTCTGCAAGTAGTTTTTGAGGCTCCCCATGCCGAGTCTTCATTTATCTCTTGATTCGGTATTAAATAAGAATAAAACCTATGGACCAAGGCAGAATAAAATTATCTAAACCTTCAACTTAATATGTGGAAAGAGTTTATTCTAAATGGAAAATGGTCCGGAAATCATAGAAATTACATCGGCATATGATTTTTTTAAGACAGTTCACCATAAAAACAAGCAACGCCTAAATAATGGCGAAAGAAGTTTTATCCAGTACTTCAGGGGGCAATCCAACTGTGAATGGGGCGTTACTCCGCTGATACATCGGGCACCGGAATTTACCCTCTTTGAGTATGAGAAGGAGATGGTGGAGGATTTTATCAGCAGAAGGCCGGCCGAATTCAAAGATATAGAGAACAGTTTTAACCTCATCGCCAAAATGCAGCATTACGGCCTGGCCACAAGGTTGATTGATATGACTACCAATCCGGCGGTATCTTTGTTTTTTGTCTGTTATCATCATTTTGATCGTGATGGTGAGGTCTATCTGTTCAATACCGTGCAGGAAGATATCCTCAGCCCCAGGGTTTTAAATATGATTGTGGAATTTTATCTGAACGAGAAAGAAAGCGGATATAATTTACTGTCTTATTACCGTCTTTGTGCAGGCCGATATCATCAGGAGGAGATCAGAAAAGGTTTTTTCTTCCTGGTGAATAATTCCCCGATGGCGGCGATTACTGAACGGGTGAGTGAACGTATGATACGCCAGAGCAGCATGTTTATCATTGTTCCATTTCATGCGGAAAATAAAGATAATAATCCGGATGATTTAAAGCATCTTTTCCTTGATCGGCAGTGGACGGGTTTGGAAAAATATATTGAGAATACATCTATTACACCCCGGATCGATGATATCCGGGACTATCTCCTCAAATATCACCAGGATGGCAGAAGGTTTATCGTGAAGGCGGAAAACAAACAAGAGATTCTCAGGGAGTTGAAAACCATCGGTATATACGAGGCGTTAATCTTTCCCGAACTGGAATATGAAGGGAAAGGCATCGTCAACGAATATCTCAATCTAACTGAACAGACCACGATTTAAACTTTTCATACTTTTCATATCAGATGCCTGCCCAATTAAACATGTGTTTTAGTAATCGTTGCCCCCTTTCTGAAGAGAAAAGTGAAACGAAGCAATTAAATCATAAGGATAACATTGGTTTTTAATGTTAGCTAAGTAGCAATTAATATAGTAATAATGGCAATGAATATCTAATAAATTATTATTAAAAATGTTACAACATGAAGGAAAATAATTGATATGGTTAGAATATGTATGGTAGGGAACTGAAGAGAAAAAAAGAGAGTAATTTTTTTTAAATAAAATTATCAGAAATTTCTTAATATTGGGCCACATACAGCATGTTTAAATCATGCCTGGACAATTCACCCATTCAATCATTAATCAGGGAGGGATAAGATGACCGCTCAGGAAATAATGCCGTTTCCATCGGAAAAAGCCGAAGAGGCAGACCTTTCT
>JBASYW010000181.1:0-6546 GCA_049277715.1 Dethiobacteria bacterium
TCAGAGCGCAGCGAAGAATCTTGAGCGGAGCGAATAGTTCCGTGCATAATCTCTTGTTATGTCCTGAATGAAGCTGAGGTTTGGGAGTAAAACGTAGAGGTATACGGCAAGTAAGACAACGTCGGAACTATGGGCCGGGGTGATTACGTTCCGGATGATGATAATGGCGGAACGCGAGTGGTTAAGATCCTTCGGTCGCTTCCGCTCCCTCTGGATGACAATAAAAAAACCTGTCATTCAGAGCGCCCCCTGTTATATCATCTGCAATCTCCGGGACACGAACGGGACTTAAAAAAATATAGAAACTAGAGGAGGAATATTATATAATATAAATTGGGTATTGGTATCTTTGCAAATTACCAGAAAAATCTAACAATATATATAAAATCTGACTTATTTGTAAAATTATATATAAATGTTAGAGGGATATGGGGGTGAATCCGGTGAAGACATCCTCCCGGTTAATGGTTATCTTTATTTTAACCGTGGTTCTATTTTCATTCATGGGGACCGGCAGCCTGCCGGCCGGGAGTGCTGTTGATGATTCTCATGAATTTGCGCTCTTTACCGCAATTGGCCCCCCGGCGGGATCTTCGGAAAAGATAATCAGCCCCTCCGCGATCTCTCCCCGGCAGTCCCGAACGGTAGAATTTAACAGAATGCTCTTTGTATCCGGAGCGGTCAAGGCCGGTGACCGGCTGATCCTGAATTTACCCGCCGGTTCATCAGATATCTTTACCGTGGACCGGGTCCATACCGACGTTAACGGCACGTTGACCCTCCGCGGCAGGCCTGAAGATGATGATTTCGGTTACCTCCTGCTGACATACGATGATGGCAGGGTTCTGGCTTCCATCATAAATTTTGTTGAACAGAAAAAATACATAATCAATTATGATCCCCGCCGGGGCGGTCACCTCATTCACGAGGCGGCAGCGGACGAGGCCGATATCCTGGAAGGCGGACCGCCGCTGATACCCCCCGGAGAGATAAGCCTGCAAATTGTTACGCCGACCCTCCCGGAAACCCAGGAGGAGGTTACCATCGATGTTATGATCGTCTATACTCCCGCGGCCAGAGATTTTGCCGCCGAGACCACCGGCATCAATACCTTTATCGCCCAGGCGATGGAATTGGGGCAACTGGCTCTGGACAACAGCGACGTGGGGGTCCGGTTAAGGCTGGTTCACTCCGCGGAGGTCAATTACACCGAATATAATGGCGGCAAGGGGACGGATAAGGATCTTGAACGTTTAAGAACGAAGGGCGACGGGTTCATGGATTCGGTGCATACATGGCGCACGCAATACGGCGCCGATCTGGTCAATCTTTTTACCTTCTGCCATGACTACGGAGGGTTGGGGTATATGCTTGCCACCGAAAAAGGCAATGAGGCTTTGGGGTTCTCCATTTCCAGGGTACAGCAGGCCTGGTTCACTTGCACGACCTTGCATGAATTCGGGCATAACTGGGGGCTTCACCATAGCAAAAGTCAGAAGACTGCACCGGGGCCGGGGATATATTCCTATGCCGCGGGGTGGCGTTGGATAGGGGAAGATAATGAACCATACGGGTCGGTAATGGCCTATAGCGAGGGTCTTTATACCATCGTGCCCTATATCTCCAACCCCGGGATCAGCTATCAAGGGGTAGCCACCGGACATCCGGCCAGCGGCGACAATGCGAAGACGACCAGACAGACCAAGTCGGTCATTGCCGGTTATCGCCTTCCAAAATTATCCGATCCGCCCCGGTTAAAGGCGGCGCCTACCTATACGGCTGAAAATGATCTGAAGATTATCTTTGACGATGATCCCCTGTGGAGGGGTAAAGTAACCAAGGTTTATGTCAATGAAGTTGACGTTGACGAGAGCGATTATTTGCTGGAAGAAGGTACCCTTACCATAGCCATGAACTATTGTCCCTCCTCCGATATCTGCTGCATCAGAGTGACTGCCGCCGGTTATATACCGGCTACTGTTCTGCAGCCGATTGAGAAACTTTATTTCAAAAGCTTCAGTTTTGCCAGGCAGACCGGTCCGGGGATGATTGACCTCGAGAATAGGACGGTTGAGATCGAGGTGGATACCGGGACCGATCTTACCGGGCTGGTAGCCGATTTTACTCTTTCTGACGGTGCAACGGCCAAGGTAGACAACGTGGACCAGGTGAGCGGTGTTACGGAGAACGATTTCAGTGACCCGGTAACTTACACGCTGGCGGCGGCGGACGGCAGCACCGCCGATTGGAAGGTCACGGTAACGGAGGCCCCCTATGTGCCGGTACAATCCGTGCAGTTGAATAAGGATGAGCTCATCATCAGGAAGGGGAAGACCAAAACGTTGGCGGCCACGGTGAAGCCCGAGAATGCCAATAACCGCGAGGTAAACTGGTTTTCCGATGAAGAGACGATCGCCACGGTAAACGACGACGGTACGGTTACCGCTGCAGGAGAGGGTGCCGCGACGGTCAGCGTGCACACCGTTGACGGTCATTTCTCGGCGGCATGTACCATACTGGTGACCGGCGAAGATTGGATCATGGAGGAGACCACGGAGATTCAGAGGGTAATTCCCGATGACGGAGTGGCCACCGTTGATTTTCCGGCGCTGCAGACCACCCTGCGGATCAGGACCATGGATAATGCCGGGATAGCCGCCCTGACCTCTCTGGATAGCGGCAATCTGGAGTTGCCTCCCGGGCTGTTGCCCACGGGAGCATATCTTGTTCCGGAGATAAGCGAAAACGTGAATTACTCGGGTATAACACTGGAAACAAGTTTCCATCCGGAGAATTTGCCGGAAACGGTTGTGGAAAACGGATTGTGCCTCTATGCCTATAATGACCATGCCGGGAGATGGGAGGAGGTCCCCAATCAGCAGATTGATGCCAAGAATGGAAAAATTTCAGCCGACCTGGGGGAACTCTCTCTGCTGGCCATTTTTGATAAGGTGTTATTCGGCGATGTTAATCTGGATCAACAGGTGAATGTTGCCGACGCCATCTTGATTCTTAAAGAGCTGGTCGGACTTGCAGATCTTTCCCCGGCCCGGCTGATACGGGCCAAAGTTAGTGCGGAAGCCGGCCCCTTGAGCATCCGGGATGCGATCCTGGTATTGCAGAAAACCGTCGGACTTATAACCGCTTTCCCCGTAGAAGCAGATGGATGATGGGGATAATCTGTTGCTAACGTAATTTTTCTTTGGAGCGGGAGAGGAACCCGATCGTCATCCCCAGCAGAAAACCGCCTACATGTGCCCACCAGGCCACCTGCTCGGCCCCCATCGCCATGTTCTGTGCAATCAGCGCATTGAAAACCTGAAGTATAAACCAGAGTGCCAGAAATAAGACGGCGGGAACATGAACAAAAGTAATAAAAAATCCCAGGGGAAGGAGCGTCAACACTTTGGCCCGTGGGAAAACCAGGAAGTAGATTCCGAGGACCCCGGCAATCGCCCCGCTGGCGCCGATGACGGGTGCAGTGGAGTGGGGGTTGAAGATGATATGCGCCAGGTTGCCTCCTATCCCCATAAACAGATAGACCGCCAGATAGCGCACCGATCCCAGACGTTCTTCCACATTATCGCCAAAGATCCATAGATAAAGCATATTTCCAAGAAGATGCAGCCATCCCCCATGGAGGAATATGGCGGTAACAAGTGGGGCAAAAGTGCCCATGACGAGGGTTCCCAATTCCTGATTGCCGTTGAACGGAAGGAAGAGGCTGTTTAAAAAATCCTGGGGTACCAGACCGTAAGCGTAAACAAAGCGGTAAGCTTCTTCGGGCAGAAGCCTTATCTGATAGAAGAAGACCCAGAAATAAACGACAATAAGTGATATATTAACCAGCGGAAATTTGCGGCTGCGAATATTGTCCCTTAAAGGAATCATACTGCAATACCTCCCTGTTAAATTATACCCTCTTTTTTGGTAACCTTCCATTTATAATTATTATTGATGCCTCCCCTCTTAACCACAACAGTCTGTTTTTGCACCCCGGAACGGAATAACCCCGGCCCAACGCCGGCTTCATGTTTATATACCCGCTGTTATACCTGGGCGAAATGTTGGTTTTCTCACAAGATTCTTCGCTTCGCTCTGAATGACAGGATAAATAAACGGAATGACAGGTGGGGGGCGCTTGGAATAGCAAGGAAAAAGCAATCAGAATGACAGAAAAAAAGCAGGCGGCGGTGATTACCTTAGATTTCCATGATTTGATTATCCCCATATCATACAGACTATAGACAGGAGGTGAGTTCTGAAGCAGTCACTGCCACAGCGGTTCTCCATATGGAGGAAAGAAAGACGTACAAGCGGCAGATACGCTTCGGAATTACTCACCTCATTAAATTCCCGCCCGGCCATGCCGGGCGGGTTTTATTAATCCGGCCCGTCCGGCAATGTATATTATTTTATCCCGCCACGCAGCCTTTATAACCGCACCTGTTTTTTTGCTTTAAATTTTTCGTCAGCTTAGGTAAGATAATAATAAAGCAAAAAAACAGCATCAGGAGATGCGGATGACAATCTTGAATATCAACAATCTCCACAAGGCTTATGGCGATAAGGAAATTCTTGCGGGGGTAACACTTCATATCTATGCCGGCGAAAAGATCGGGCTGGTAGGCGCCAACGGCTCCGGAAAAACCACTTTCCTCAAGATCATCGTGGGCAAGGAGAGGGCCGATGGAGGACAGGTTGCCTTTGCCCGTGATCTGACTTATGGTTATCTGAGCCAGAAACCGGAACCGGTGCCCGGCGCCACCCTTGGAGATTTCCTGAAAGAATCCAGGCAAGATCTCTTCGTGCTGAAGGAGAGACTGGCACAGATAGAAAAAGAGATGGCCCGGCCGGGAATCAAGGATGATAAGGCCGCTCTCCACAGCTTGATGGAGAAATACAGCGAATTCACTCACCGCCTTGAATTCTTGGACGGCTATAATTTTGAAAGAAAACTTCTGGGCATCATCCACGGACTGGGGTTCACCGAGGTAGAACTCTCGCAGGAGATGTCCACTTTCAGTGGCGGAGAAAAAACACGGGCGCAGTTGGCCTCACTGCTTCTTAAGGATCACGATCTGCTCATTCTGGACGAGCCCACCAATAACCTCGATACCGAAGCCATGGAATGGCTCGAAAAATATCTCCATACCCGGCGCGGTGCCCTGTTAATCGTCTCCCATGATCGCTATTTCCTTGATCGGATTGTCCATAAAGTCTCCATCCTGGAAAATTGTACACTCAAAACCTACAAGGGCAACTACTCCTCTTTCTCCAGACAGAGAGAGATGGAAAAGATCACCGTGGAGAAAGCATATAAAAAACAGCAGCAGATTATCAAAAAGGATCTGGATTTTATCCGCAATGCTTCGACAGAGGAAATCAAAAGAGCACAGAGCCGAAAAAAACAGATAGATAAACTGACGTTTGTGGAAAAAACAAATGATGGCAGAAGGATGAGGCCGCAATTTCAATTTGCCGGGAGAGGCAGCAATATTGTCCTGACCTTTGAGAAGGTCACCAAATCCTTCGACGATGTTAACCTTTTAAAAGATATATCCTTCAGGATCAAATGGGGTGAGCGGGTTGCCATCGTAGGTCCGAACGGGGCGGGCAAGACGACCATCCTGCGCATGGTTACCGGCGAAGTGCCCCCGGACGGCGGATCGATCAAAATCGGGCCCGGGGTTAAAATGACCTATTTTGATCAGGAGCATGAACAGCTGGATCCGGACGGTACCGTCCTCGAAAATATCATGGCCGTCTCGGAGATGACGGAACCTGAAGCACGAAACTACCTGGCCGCTTACCTCTTTCGGGGAGACGATGTCTTCAAGAGGGCCCTGGACTTGAGCGGTGGCGAAAAAAGCCGTCTTGCCCTGGCCAAAACCACGCTCTCCGACAGCAATTTCCTGATCATGGACGAGCCCACCAATTATCTGGATATCGGGGGAATCGAACAACTGGAGAAATCACTCTCCACATATCCGGGAACCCTCATGCTGGTCTCCCATGACCGTTACTTTATATCCCGCCTGGCAACGGCTATTCTGGAAGTTAAAAATGGCCGGGCAACATTCTATCCACATTCTTTTCATGCCTATCTGGAGATGAAAGAACGGCAGCTTGAGAAAGAGAACGTGCCGGCATCCCTTGATAAAAACGAGGCCCGGCAACGGAGACTCCGGGAACGGGAAAAAGAGATGCTGCGGAGACGGGAAATCATGGCCCGCAGACGGGAAAGACGCGCTATCGAAGCCGCAGTTGCCAATCTGGAAGAGGAGATACACCGCAACGAGGAGAGGAAAATATCGTTGGAGTCGGAGCTGGCCCGACCGGGGATATATGACAATTTTCATGAAGCAAGGGTCCTTGTAGATCAGCTTGGGCAGACCAAAGAGGCGATCAAGGACCTCTATGCACGATGGGAAGAGGCCGCCGCCAAACTTGAAGCGCTCCCTCCTGAAGAAAAAGATCCCTAGATCCCGATTCAGGGCAGGCAGAGTCGGTTTCTCACCCCTGGCTTTCAAATCAGGGTTATGG
>JBASYW010000182.1:0-1941 GCA_049277715.1 Dethiobacteria bacterium
CAAATGAAGGCATCAGTAATCCCCACTCCCTCCTTTTACCTGCCTACGAGGTTAGCTGTCGGGTTCGGGCCAAGGCGCCCTACCAGCAAAACTGGATTCACCCCATTCAAAGATGGTTCCCCCGCTCCTGAAATAAGCCAGGATTAAGCGTATGAGAATGGTTTACTGCCGAAGAACTAATAAAAGTACTTGACACCTTATTCTATCGTAAACGAGGCCCTTATACAAAAAGCAAATAACGGGATGAGCCGAGATGGCAAGAGTCTGAGAGTGACTCCGCGATTTCAGCCATGATTTCCTTAAACATCATCCCCAAAAGCATTATATTTGGACGGTTTTCTTGTAGATTCATTTTCTATCATCGTGTATAAAAGCATAATTAAAAAAAGCTTTACATAAACGAAATGAATAGATAGAATAATAAAAGGTAATAGAACCGATTTATGAATTTATGCCCAAAACGAGGATATAACTGGTGCGAAGACGAGAAATTTGCATGAGAAGTTCAGGCGCTATGATCGGCAGCTTTATAAAAATTTGAAAAATTGTTATTGTTTTTAGGATAGCCTAGAATGTCATAATCAACATGGTCAGTTCAGGATCAAAGAATGGGGGGAAGGAGAGATAGCATGGATTACAAAGAGATTATTGCCAGTTATGCAGATAAGAACGGAGGTATTATCGAAGCATTTCATGCAGTACAATCTCAGCTCAGTTATCTGCCACGGGAGGTAATAGCTGAAGCAGCGCAGGTATTTAAGATCCCGGTATCAGAAGCTTATGGGGTGGCCAGCTTTTATTCAATGTTTGCTACTGAAGCACGGGGTAAAAACATCATCCGGATTTGCGAAAGCGCTCCCTGTCACGTAGCGGGTGCGGCCGAAGTTGTCCAGGCTCTGGAAAGGGAATTAGGTATTTTTATGGGTGAGAGTACTGCGGATGGTTATTTTGCACTGGAATTCACTGAATGTGTAGGTCAGTGTCAAGCAACACCTGTTATAACCATAAATGGCGAGCCCTATTTGAATGTAAACGCAGCCCAAATACCGCAGATATTGGCCAAATACCGCTGAGCTTTTTATTTGCCTATATGTGAAAGTAATAACTTTTACAAAGCGATTAATAAGGGGGAATAATAGATGGCTGAGGAAATGCGTATTGTCCTGCGTAATTATGGCAAGATCGATCCTCTTAAAATTGATGATTATATAGGACAGGATGGTTATAAGGCTTTGGAAAAAGCCCGACTTATGAGCCAGCGGGACTTAATTGAGGAAGTGAAAAAATCCAATCTGCGCGGTCGTGGAGGCGCAGGTTTTAACTGCGGTCAAAAATGGTCTTTTGCTTACGGTGCCCAATCTGATGTCAAATATGTAGTCTGTAATGCTGATGAAGGTGAACCGGGGACATATAAGGATCGACTAATAATGGAGAATGACCCACAGGCTCTCTTGGAAGGAATGGCTATTTGTGCGTATGCCATTGGAGCCAAACAGGGCTACATTTACTGTCGGGGTGAGTATCCCCAGGTCATAGATATACTGAATAAAGCCATTGAACAAGCTGCTAGCAAAGGCTTGTTAGGTGATTTTTCTATTGAGGTGCGCAGCGGCGCCGGTGCCTATGTATGTGGTGAAGAAACCGCTTTGATAGAATCTATCGAGGGTAACCGGGGTGAACCCCGCTATAAGCCACCTTACCCGCCTACACAGGGCCTTTGGGGGAAACCGACTATTGTAAACAATGTAGAAACTTTCGCTAACCTACCGGCTATCGTTGCCAATGGGGCGGAGTGGTATGCTGCCATAGGGGTTCCCTCATATCCCGGAACCAAAGTTTTTACGTTAACTGGCGATATTAACAACCGCACCTTTTTTGAAGTTCCCACCAACACTACTATCAGAGAACTTATTTACCAATTCGGTGGTGGCATTCCCGCCG
>JBASYW010000183.1:0-8210 GCA_049277715.1 Dethiobacteria bacterium
CCACGGAGCCGGCAATCCTAGCCAGAGACAGTAATTTGGTTCTGTCTTTTTCGCTTTCGGTCATGAGTGCAGTAATACCCCAGAGGGGAATATCTCCCATGGTATAAATCATGCCCCACAAAATGTAGGTTACATAGATAAAAACCACGGTCAAGGTGGGATTCTGGTGGTAATTAAAGGGGGCTGAAAAAGCGGCTATGGTAATAACCATGATTAACAGGGGAGCGATCAAAAGATAAGGTCTGCATTTACCCAGCTTTGAGCGGGTACGATCAACGATGGCCCCCATAATAAAGTCGTTACAAGCATCCCACAGCCTGGCTATCAACATAAGCAGGGCCACTGTGGCGGGGGGAACATAAAGGGCTTCTGTATAATACAGGGCCAAGCCGACGCCTATAACATTATAGATAATGTTTTGGCCTGTTAGTCCGAGAAGATAGTAATTTCTCTCTTTCCTGGTATAAGTTTTTAATGCGTTTGCCATCGGGCACCTCCAAATAAATTGATTATTCTTGTTAGAGTTTTAGCCATGCTAAAAACAGGAACATCGGCTTAAATCCCCAATTAAGGAAGGCATTTTAGGCCGGGTATAGGAAGGCGATACGGGCATTTATCTTCACACTGACCGTATCCAACAGAGTGTCGGCCTTAAATTTCTGAGCCATGCTTTTTACTGACCATTATTCGAACATTCGACCCGGGGGTATCCTTTTCCTGCACTCGGGAATATTGCCTTCAGGCCGGCATCGAAGTGAACGGCTGAGCGTTAAGCGTTGCTTCGTTGCTCCTTCAGATCTCATATCAGGAGATCTTCGCCCCAGGCTACGTCCTACCAAAAAGATTACGGTTGGTGAAAAGGAAAATATTCCTTCTGTGGTGAATTTGGTACAGAGGGTACGTTTTTTTGATCAGGGGAGCATGGCCGGTCTGCTATCGTTTCTCCGCCTGCTCATTATTTAAGAATCTGTAATCTTGTTAAGATCTTGTTAAGGAGGGTTTTAATGAGTTCATCGTATCATTTCTACAGGGTAGAGAAAAAAGGCCATCTTGCCCGGATATTTCTGAACAGGCCGGAAAAGAAAAATGCCATGGGCCCTGAAGCCTGGACGGAGATCATCCCTATTTTTGCCGACATTGATGCCGATGAGGAGATAAGGGTGGTCATTATCGCCGGCGAAGGCAGAGATTTTTCTGCCGGTATCGATCTTGTGGGGATGGCCCCGCTGATCCCGGCACTTGCGAAATGGGATAGGAGCGCCAGGGGCACCGCGCAGCTTTTCAAAGCAATATTTCCTCTGCAGGAGGCCATAAGCTGTATTGAAAAGTGTACTAAGCCCGTTATCTGCGCATTTCACGGTTACTGCATCGGTGCCGCCCTCGATCTGGGCACTGCTTGCGACATCCGTCTTGCCTCTGAAGATGCCATGATCTCGCTGCGGGAGGCTGCCGTCTCCATTATCGCCGATGTAGGCGTTCTCCAGCGCCTGCCCCATATCGTGGGTCAGGGCATTACCAGGGAGATGGCCTTTAGCGCCCGCTATATCGATGCAAAGCGAGCCGGGGAGATAAATCTGGTCAATGAAATCTATCCGGACAGGGAATCCCTGCTCCGGGGTGCCGAAGATCTTGCTCTGGAGATCGCCGCCCAGGCACCTCTGGCGGTCCAGGGGGCCAAAGAGGTCCTGAATTACTGCCGGGGCAAAAGTATTGCTGATGGCCTTGAGTATGTCGCCGCACGCAGTGCCATGATCCTACCCTCGGAAGACCTGGCCGAGGCCATGGCCTCATTCGTGGAAAAAAGGCTTCCTGGATATAAAGGCAAATAATCACTCTCCGGTTCGTGGAGATGACAGGAGAAAAGTCAAACTGCATGATGCCCATGATGCCTTTGGATAAAATAATTAATGGGCGATATCCATTCTGAATTTGATAGATGAAAAATATAATAATATCCTTGAATATATGTATATTCCTTAATAAAAAACTCCGGTAATAAAAAAGGAATTCCTGGTGTTTTGAAGAATAGTCATATTAATTTAACTAATTTAATACTCTAAGGAAATACGAGGAGGTCGGGGGATAATTGAAAAGATCTAATGTTGCCATATTGATACTAATCATTATTTTATGTGCAATCTGTTTAACCGGATGTATCCAGGGCCATATGAAAATCCAATTTAATCTTGACGGAAGTTCCGATGCCGAGTTTGAACTTTTAGCAAGCTCTACTCTCAGTTTACTAGGCGGCGAAGAAGAAGATCTGTTTGCCTCCTTGAAAGAAGATCTTAACAAAGATGGATTTGCGGTGGAAGATTATCAGAAGGATCAAATGAACGGCTTCAAGGCCAGAAGGCATATGGCTAACATTGAAGATTTTAAAGAGTTGAGTATCTTCCCCGGATTGGAAAAACCTGAAGTTACTGTTACAAAGGGATTCTTGTTTGATACCATTCATTTTGAACATCATTTTAAACCGACCATAAAGGGTTTTGATGATGAAAAGGGTGCATCCGTGGTGCAGATGATGAATCCGGATATCAAACTGGTTATTGGTTTTCCGATTACCCCATTGAGCCATAACGCACCGGTCGTCTCTACCGATGGGAAAACCCTGGAATGGCCGTTGAGTTTTGAGGATGAAAACGATATCGAATTGCTTATCAATGTGCCTAATATTTTAAGGATAGTACTTCTCCTGGCCGCTATAATTATTGTCATTGTCCTTGCCATAATTTTGATCAGAAGACTCAAATCAAATCAAGGGGCAACGAAAGAAATTCCGGCTAAAAAAATTAATAAGTAGTAATCCAAGAAATGTTTTTTATAGGCTGGATAGATATCGTCATGTGATTTAATTTCGATGTCTATCCAGATTTGTTATCAGGAAGGATACTTTATGGTGGATACAATTTTTGGTTATCTGGAACGTATCGTCTATTTCAACGAGGATAATTATTTTACGGTCGCCAAAATCAAAGAGAAGGATCGACGCGAACTTACCACTATCGTCGGTAATTTGGCCGGCGTATACCCGGGTGCTTACCTGAAACTTGACGGGAATTGGGTTAACAATAAAAAATATGGGGAGCAATTTCAAGTTGAAGGGTACGAGATAGTAACTCCGGCAACGGCGCGCGGTATTGAAAAATATCTGGGATCGGGCCTGATAAAGGGGATCGGCCCGGTTATGGCCAAGCGGATCGTCAAAGCCTTTGGAGAAGAGACTATAGAAATAATCGAGAACCACCCCGAGAAACTCTTGAATGTTGAGGGTATTGCCGAGAAGAGGATCGAGATGATTGTCGAGGGGTGGGAAGAACAGAAAGATATCAAGCATATCATGATCTTCCTGCAGGAGCATGGTGTAAGTACTGCATATTCCGCAAAGATTTACAAACAGTACGGCCCTAAATCCATAGAAATTTTGAAAGATAACCCCTACAGGTTGGCCGCCGAGATCCGCGGTATCGGCTTTGTTATTGCCGACCGGATTGCACAAAAATTAGGTGTTGATCCCAACTCCGTATCCAGAGCCGAAGAAGGCATTCTCTACGTACTTAACAGTCTGGTCGGTGAGGGCCATGTTTTCTGTCCTTATGAAATGCTGGTCGAAAAAGCAGTGGACCTGTTAAATGTAGATCGGGAAATCGTTATCAAGGCGATGGCCGGTTTGTTTGAAAACCAAAGAATTATAATGGAGGATTTAAGCCCGGAGTCCCTTGAAAACTACGCCCCTAACCAGAAAGCCGTTTATCTGCCTCCATTTTATACCGCCGAAAAAAATCTGGCCAAGGAGCTAAAAAAGATTTACCGGGAGCAGACTTTTATTGGGCAACTTGACACGAGCAGGATTCTGGCTGATTTTGAAGCCAAATTTCATATTAAACTAGCCCCCAAACAACGGGAAGCGGTTCTTTTATCAACACGAAGCAAGGTCATGGTGATTACCGGTGGCCCCGGTACAGGAAAGACAACCATAATAAGGTCGATTTTAAATACCTATAACGAGATCGGTCTGAGGGTGCTTCTGGCCGCCCCGACCGGGCGTGCCGCCAAACGCATGCAGGAAGCAACCGGATATGAAGCCAAAACCATACACCGATTATTGGAGTTCAGCCCCAAGAAAGGACATTTCCAGAAGGATCGGGATAATCTTCTGGATGCCGATGTGATTATTATCGATGAGGCCTCGATGGTGGATCTGATTCTTATGTACAATTTGGTAAAGGCAATCCCCCTGCATGCTATTTTTATCCTGGTCGGAGATATTTATCAATTGCCGGCGGTGGGAGCAGGGAATGTTCTGGGTGATATGATCGATTCCGGTGTATTCCCCGTCATCACCCTCACGGAGATTTTCAGGCAATCCCGTGAGAGCAGGATTGTGACCAACGCTCACCGCATCAATACGGGTGAGTTGCCTGATATGAGAAAGCCGCCTTCGGGCCGGACATCTGATTTTTATTTTATCGAGGAAGATGATCCCGAGGAAGTTCTGCAAAAGATATGCAACCTGTGCAAAGTACATATACCGGAACGTTTCGGTTTTGATCCTCTTGATGATATTCAGGTACTGACCCCGATGTACAAAGGAGTCATCGGTGTTTTGAATATAAATACCGAACTTCAGAAACTGTTAAATGCAAAAAAACATGGGGTCAGGATCGGCAACAAATTATTTAAAATCGGCGACAAGGTCATGCAGCTTGAAAATAATTATGATAAAGAGGTATTCAATGGGGATATCGGTAAGATCATGTATCTGGATCAGGAGGAGAAGGAATTAATCATCAATTTTGATGGAAGAGATATCAATTATGATTTTTCGGAGGTCGATGAGCTCTCGCTTGCCTACGCTATCTCTGTCCATAAATCACAGGGCAGTGAATATCCGGTAGTGATTATGCCGATCATGACCCAGCATTATATATTGCTACAGAGAAATCTGATCTATACGGGAATTACCAGGGGTAAAAAAATGACTCTGATGATCGGCACAAAAAGAGCACTGGCTATCGCGGTCAAGAATAATAAGCCGCTGCAGCGTTTTACCATGTTAAGGGAGAGACTATCCAGAAACTAAAGGTGGTGTAGCATGGCTGTAATCGTTCAGAAATATGGCGGCAGTTCTCTGGCGTCAATAGATCATTTTAAAAGGGTTGCCGGCAAGATAGCTTCCACTCATACCGCAGGAAACAAGGTGGCGGTGGTTTTATCGGCGATGGCCGGGGAAACCGAACGATTGCTGGCTTTATCGCGTTCTTTTTCCGAAAGAGCTCCTTCGGGACGGGAACAGGATCTGATCGTCTCCACCGGAGAACAGATCAGTTGTGCCCTGATGGTTATTGCTCTGGAAGAATATGATTGTCCGGCTCGGCCTTTTCTGGGAAGCCAGATTCCTTTAAGGACCAATTCGGCTTTCACCAAGGCTCATATTCTGGAAGTGGGAAAAGACAATCTGAGCAAGACGCTGAACGAGGGAAAAGTTGCCGTTATTGCCGGTTTTCAGGGAATAAATGAACAGAATGAGATTACCACTTTGGGACGGGGGGGGTCGGATACCAGCGCTGTGGCAGTTGCAAAGGCGATAAATGCGGACGTCTGTGAGATATATACCGATGTCGACGGGGTATATACCACAGATCCTCGTATATGTGCTCGAGCTCGCCACCTCAAGTCAATCACCTATGAAGAGATGTTGGAATTGGCCGGGCTGGGTTCAAAAGTATTGCAGACCCGTTCGGTGGAGTTGGCCCAAAAATACAAGGTGCCTCTGCTGGTAAAATCAACTTTTGGCGGGGACCGTTGTACCTGGATAAAAGAGGAGGATGAACCAAAGATGGAAGATGTAATTATTTCGGGGATTACCCTTGATCGTGATGAGGCCAAGATATCCATAATCAAAGTTCCGGATGAACCGGGTACTGCCTTTAAAATATTATCTCCTCTCGCCGATGCGGGGATCAGTATCGATATGATCATTCAAAATATCAGTGTAGACGGTTTTACGGATCTGACTTTTACAGTGCCCATTACTGATCTTGATCATGCCAAGGAGCTGTTGAAAGGGGTTGCCGTCCGGATCGGCGCTCAGGATATCTTGACCAATGATGCGATTGCCAAGGTATCCGTTGTCGGTATCGGCATGAAGAATCATCCCGGTGTAGCAGCAAAAATGTTTAAAGCACTTTCCAAAGAAAATATAAACATTCAGATGATCAGCACCTCTGAAATCCGTATATCCTGCGTAATCGATGCCAAATATGGTGAACTTGCCGTACGAATCCTACATGATACATTTTACCCTGAAAAATAATAATTAAAATATTCAGAAGGATTTTTAAAGTCAATATAAGAAATTAGAGGTAAAAGACCATTCTTTTATGGCGAAAGGAATGAGGCCCTTGAAACATCTTTTTTCTCCTTATTATATTGGCAACCTTGATATCAAGAACAGGATCGTCATGCCGGCGATGCATTTAAATTATACATCCGGCGGCGAGATAAATGAGAAGATCGTTGAATTTTATCTGGAGAGGGCCAGAGGGGGAGTGGGGCTGATAATTGTCGGCGGATGTGCTATCGATGATGTAGGCGCCGGTCCCATGATGATCGATATAAGTGATCCCCGTTTTCTGGAGGGGTTACATAGATTGGCGGCGGAAGTAAAAAGAGAGGGTGCCGCAATTGCAGCGCAGCTTTATCATGCCGGACGGTATGCACATTCTTTTCTAACGGGTAAACAGTCCGTTGCCCCTTCAGCGATTGCCTCCAGATTGACGAAAGAAACACCGAGAGAACTTTCTACCGATGAGATACGGGAATTATCGCAAAGATATGTAGATGCAGCCTTGCTGGTAAAGGAGGCCGGATTCGATGCCGTAGAGATTCTGGCCAGTGCAGGGTATATTATCTCCCAATTTTTATCTCCTCTGACCAACCGCAGAAAAGATGAGTACGGCGGAGATTTCAAGAGCCGGATGCGTTTTGGTCTGGAGGTGGTAAGCAAAGTTAAAGAGGCGGTCGGACCGGAATATCCGGTTATCATGAGGGTAGGCGGGAACGATTTTATGCCCGGGGGCAATACTAACATTGAAATAAGAGAATTCTGCCGTAATTTGGAGAATGCGGGGGCCGATTGTTTTAATGTAACCGGAGGATGGCATGAGACCCGAGTACCTCAACTGACCATGGCCGTGCCCCCGGGAACATATGTTTACCTGGCCGAAAATATTAAAAACGATGTATCCCTTCCCGTTATCGCCTGTAACCGGATAAATGATCCCCGGATCGCCGAGAGGATAATTGCGGAAGGAAGGGCTGATTTTGTGGGTCTGGCCAGAGGCCTGATTGCCGATCCGGAATTACCATCCAAAGCAAAAGGAAGGCAAACGGGTAGGATCAGAAAATGTATTGGCTGCAATCAAGGCTGTTTAGACAAGGTCTTCTCTCTCCAGGAGGTAACCTGCCTGGTGAATGCCAGAGTGGGAAGGGAGAAGGAAACAAGGATTGATCCTGCGGATAACCCTCGGAAAATTCTTGTAGTCGGCGGGGGAATTGCAGGGATGGAGGCGGCCAGAGTTTCCGCTATGCGCGGGCATAAAGTTACTATCTGGGAGAAAAGCAGCAGACTGGGAGGACAGATCCATCTGGCCGCGGCCCCACCGGGACGCGATGGCTTCCTGGATCTTATTACCTATCTGATTAATGAGATTAAAGAGTTGGGCGTAAAGATTGTCCTCCATAGAGAGGCGGATGCGGACTCGATTATCAAAGAGCATGCTGATGTGGTCATCCTGGCCACGGGTGCGGAAGCAATCAAGCCTGATATTCCGGGGATAAATCAAAACCATGTAATCATGGCTGCAGATGTGTTAATGGGTAACATTAATACCGGTAAAAAAGTTGTGGTTGTTGGGGGGGGTGCCGTTGGTGTGGAAACTGCCCTTTATCTCTCGCAAAAAGGCGCTCTATCGGCTGAATCTTTAAAATTCCTGCTCCTTACCCATGCTGAAAAGCCGGAAGATCTATACAATATGGCGGTCAAGGGGCACAAGGATGTTACCGTCATGGAGATGGGGGAGGGTATCGGGCGTGATATCGGTATTTCTACCCGCTGGACCCTGCTCGATGACCTGAAACGATCCGAGGTAAAAATAATGGAGACTACTCTGGTTAATGAGATAACCGCCAAAGGGGTTATCGCC
>JBASYW010000184.1:0-3265 GCA_049277715.1 Dethiobacteria bacterium
TACCCGCAGCGGCGTTTCCTGTGGCAGAGTATCGAAGCTTACAAATCCGACCCCCGGACCGGTACGGATATTCAGCCCGTCTACCGTAACCCAAACCGTTCCGGTTCCCTCCAAAGAGATAGCTCCATTGACGGAGGGATTGGAGGTGTACCTTCCTGAAACCCAACCGGTAGTCCCATCGTTCTTGCGGGAAAGAAGCCATCCGTTGTCGGCAGCCAGTACGGTCAATGTTACGCCGCGGCCCAGAGTTTCCTGTGACCAATATTGTGTACCCGGTCCGATACGGAAATTGAGGCCGTCCACGTTTACGGCAATCTGATTGTTGGGCTGAACAACATCATAGTCGCTGACATATGACTTGGAGACCCATCCGGTTGAACCGTATGTAAGACGAACAAGCAACCAGCCGCCCTCTTCCGCAAGCACCTTTAGCTCCGTTCCCTGATCCAGGCTGTCGATTCTGGAGTAAGAGATACCGGGCCCGGTACGAATATTTAAATCGTTGACAGCAACCTTTCCCTTCCCTATTCCGGCAAGCGAGACCGGCCCGGCCACCCCGGGATTGGAAGTATACCGGGCGGACACCCAACCTGTAGTCCCATCGTTCTTCCTTACCAGAAGCCAACCGTTTTCAGTGGCCAGTACCGACAATCCGGTGTACCTGCCCAGAGTTTCCAGGGAGTAATATTGAGTTCCCGGTCCGAGGCGGAAATTAAGAGAGCTCACCGTCACGGTCACCCGTGGCAAATCGGAAGCCTCGGCCGTTAGACCGGTAGAAAAAAAAGATAACAGGAGAAACAGAAGAATCATACATGCCGTTGTTTTTTTTATCATATTCAACCATCCTAACTGTGAAAAATTATTTATCGTGGAGACAATTTTTCAACCTAAAAACACAAAGCCCTTTCAACAATCCTCCCTCCTTAATATTGAAAGTTTATTAGCACCACCCTTCCGGGCAAAATGTTATGTTTACTTAATTATAACGGCTAACTACCGCTTACTACAACTACCAATACAGGCTTTGTAGTGTTTATACGGGTTCTGCAATCTGATATATTATGTTTACTTGCAGGATGGAGACTATCCGGTGGTAATACATGATCATAAACATCACAGGTAAATATCGGAGGTTCCAGCCAAATGCAGGATAAAGAAGGTTGCCGGTTAAAACGCAACCGGGGCGGGGTGGATGCAGATCGATAGCGGAAATCTTTGGGGGCGGCATGTTAATGGTACTTAATAATTTACCGATACATAATTGAAAAAAGAAAATACCCGGGTGGTGCGGAGGTTTTCAGTGCACCGACTGATTGACGGCATTTTTTAAGGCGATTTCAATCGCCTTCAAGATGATCTTACTGCTGTAAGTGGCGCCGGTAACCGCATCCACTTCCAGGGTCTGGTCTTCGATAACCCGTTCGACAACAGCTTCCGCCTCGGCACCACGGCCGTTTTTGTGCTCAACAATTTCGATGGCCGCGATCTTACTATCCTCAAGCGTTACCTCTACCCGGGCGGAGATCGGAAATAAAATATACGCTCCGATATATTTGCCATCGGCCGTCACGGAGAGGTCAACGTCGGTAACGGTCATCTCCTCTATCCGCCTGTTGAAATTATCAACATGCAGGGAGATGTATTTTATACCGATAAAGCCGATAACCATCGCCACCATGATGCCGATGAGAAGTATAATCAATTTTTTTTTCACTTCATCCTCGCCTCATTCTCATATCTTAAGATACACATCAATCATATCATGGTACGGCTTTCTGACAAGGCAAATTTTTTAAACAGGAGCATCCCGTCCGGGGCTCCAATTGACTTGCAGTGCCGGGGCCCTGCTCCGGCAGCCATTGAACGCCGCCAAAGATTTGATTTACAGCAAGGGGCAGGTTTCTGTTTATGGGGAGCTGACCCCAAAGGAAGGCCTGCCTTTTATGAGAAAGGGGGATAAAAAAAGGGGAGCCCCCCCTTTTTTCAGGTTCTCCCCGAAGATAGTTCAATGTTTTGCTTTGCTTCATATAAATTAACTCTGCTTCTCCACCTTGATAATGACGATCCGGCCATGCTCGTTCTCCTGATAGGCGATAAAAACCTCATCGCCTTCCTCAATCCCGTCAAAGGATATCCCCTGATCAAGCCCAAAGGCCATGGCTTCACCATCAATCATAATCTCCACGGTATGATTATCCGCCCGGCCGGAGAAAATACCCCGGGCCGTGCCGACCTCACCTCTTTCAGGAACCGTAAAATCAGCCTCGGTGATGATGGACCGGCCATCCTTATCTACATAATATTTAATGGCGATCCTGCCGGGGTAAAACTCCTTCTCCCGCAGCTCATCGCTTAATCCGAATGCCTTGCTTTCCCCGTCGATCTCGATCTCGATAGAATGGCTGTCTATCCGCCCCGCCAGGATACCTTCAGCCTGATGCAGTTTTGCCTCCGCTTCAATGGGCTGCTCACCCGATCGGGCAGATGGAAAAATATCTTCGCTGTAATAGGCGATAGCTGTCCCGGTCGCCGCCAGAAGCACGACCACAATAATACCGGCAATCCATATCCTCTTATTCATCCAATATCCGACCTCCTTTTATTATGTATGTCTAAATATATAGACGATCGCCGCCGGTATATGTTACGGGGTTAAAAAACTTTTTTTCGGGTGCCCCGATATCATCGGGAGCAAAACCCCCTTTCCTGTCATTCAGAGCACCCCCCCCTGCCGCCCCCCCACCTGTCATTCCGAGCGCAGCGAGGAATCTTGAGCGGAGCGAATGGTTTCGTGCATATTCTTTTGTTCTGTCCTGAATAACCGGGGTTTGGGAGTACAACGCAGGGGTATACGGCCAGCAAGAGAACGTCGGAACGCCGGGCCGGGGTTATATCGTTCCGGGTGATAATGCCGGGACGGGAGTGGTTAAGATTCTTCGGTCGCTCCCGCTCCCTCTGAATGACAGGAGGGGGTATTCCGAGGGCCCCTTCCCTGCCGGGTCGGGGTGATTCCGTTCCGGGTGATGGAGGAATCGGCAGCGGATCATCGGGACACTATATCGTGAATTTTTCCTATCTTCCCTTTCCAAAGGGGGGACAGTCAAATAAATCCCCCCTGGCCCCCCTTTTTCAAAGGGGGGAAACCGTCTAATCTCCCCCTTTTCTAAAGGGGGAGCGGGGGGATTTCAAGATTCTCAAAAACCTCCCTGTCCGTCAATTATAAGCTTATCTTTGGGGCAGATATTTATCTTCTCATTCCAAGTGC
>JBASYW010000185.1:0-4289 GCA_049277715.1 Dethiobacteria bacterium
GAAAGACAACGGTGGCCCTGCATGTCATTGCCGAGGCTCAAAAAGGAGGGGGCAATGCCGCTTTTATCGATGCCGAACATGCTCTTGATCCTTATTATGCCGAAAAACTGGGCGTAAATGTAAATGAGCTTCTGGTCTCTCAACCCGATACCGGTGAACAGGCCCTGGAAATTGTAGAGATGCTGGTGCGTAGTGCCGCTGTAGATGTTGTCGTGGTTGATTCCGTGGCTGCCCTGGCTCCTCGTGCAGAGATTGAAGGAGATATGGGTGATTCCCATGTCGGCCTGCAGGCGCGTCTGATGTCCCAAGCCATGCGCAAGCTGTCAGCCATCATCAGCAAGTCAAATACGACGGCGATTTTTATCAATCAGATTCGAGAAAAGGTCGGCATTATGTTTGGCAATCCCGAAACCACCCCGGGAGGCAGAGCCCTGAAATTTTATTCTTCGGTAAGGCTGGAGGTCCGTCGGATAGAAACCATCAAGCAGGGAGATCAGATGATTGGAAACAGAACACGGGCCAGGGTGGTAAAGAACAAATTGGCTCCCCCGTTCAAAACGGCCGTATTTGATATCATTTACGGATACGGTATCTCCCATGAAAGTGCCCTCATTGATCTGGGGGTAGAGCTCGATATAATCAAAAAAAGCGGTGCATGGTATTCATGGGGAGAAGAACGTCTGGGGCAAGGAAAAGAAAATGTGCGTGAATATCTAAAAGATAATCCCAAGGTAACTGATACCATTGAGAAACAAATCAGGGAAGCTTTCAATTTATCCATAAAAAATGATGATGGCGCCGGACCGGATAACGGTGATCCTGACCTAATTCGAAACAGCTGAAATGAAAGAAGGGCTACCCGTTAATAATGATCAGGATTACAGGAACGCATGGAACAAGGCCTTAAGATGGTTGGCATACCGGCAGAGAAGTAAAAATGAGATGAGAGATTATCTCCTCCGCAAGGGCTTTGGGGCTGATACCTCCACAAACGTGATCAGAAAATTGGAGGAAATTGGCCTGCTGGATGACAAAGAATTTGCAAGGTTATGGGTTGAATACTCTTATCGTAAGCTGAAGGGCTCTTTAAAAATCAGATGGGAACTGAAAGAAAAGGGCATTGACGAGGAAATTATCAGGGATTCATTAAAAGAAGGCCTGCCAAGTGAGTATGAACGGGCAAGCAGCCTGATGGATAAGTACCTGCCACCGGATTATCAGCAGAACGATAAAAATCTTTTAAGAAAAACTGTTTCTTTCTTGAAAAGGCGAGGATATCCAAACGATGCTATTTATAAGATTGTGAATAATTTTTTTAAATGAAGAGATATTTTTGCATCTGTTTGACATAACCTTTATTTAGGTATAAAATATTTTTGTATCAGGCTTTATATATAAAAGTGAGAACACAATATACTACAAAGAGAAGCAATGTGCATAAGGCACTAAAAATATATTTTAAAATAATCTTTTTTGGGTAAAGAAAAAATGTATTTTTTTCTCTTTTGGATAGTTGTGTTCTCTCACAACTATTTTTTTATTGTAAGCCATAAATTTTTAGAATCAACTCACAGGAGGTGTTATTGCTTATGCCCTATCCCACTATAATAATAGCTATATTAGCTTCTTTGATAGCTATCGCTATTGGTTTCGCCATCGGATATGCTTCTCGTAAAAAGATTGCTGAAAACAAGCTGATCTCAGCTGAAAATGAAGTGGATAAGATACTTGAAAATGCGAAATCGGAAGCAAGGGCAATAATAAGGGAGAAAACGCTGGAGGCCAAGGAAGAGGCGCATCGTTTACGAAATGAAGTGGAAAAGGAAAACCGAGAGAGGCGCTCTGAATTGAACCGTTTGGAACGTCGCTTGATTCAAAAAGAAGAAAGTCTGGATAAGAAAAGTAATATGATAGAGAAGAAAGAAGAGGATTTACAGAGAAAAAAAGAGCATGCACAACAGATTCAAAAAAAGATCGATGACTTGTACAAGCAGCAGCTGGCGGAACTGGAGAGGCTCTCCATGTTATCACAAAGTGAAGCCAAGGAAGTGTTGATGGAGAAAGTCAAAAAAGAGATTACACATGAAATGGCGATCATGATCAAGGATGTGGAAGATCGTGCTCATGAGGAAGCTAAAAAGAAGTCAAGAGAGATTGTTACCAATGCCATACAACGTTGTGCCGCCGAGCATACATCCGAGTCTACCGTATCGGTCGTAACCCTTCCCAATGATGATATGAAGGGCCGGATCATCGGCAGGGAAGGAAGGAATATCCGTGCTCTGGAAAACCTTACCGGCATCGATCTGATTATTGATGATACTCCGGGAGCGGTAATTATTTCCGGATTCGATCCGATCCGCCGGGAAATTGCCCGCATTTCATTGGAGAAACTGATCAATGACGGCCGGATTCACCCGGCCAGAATTGAAGATATGGTGGAGAAATCCCGTCAGGAGATCGAGAATATAATCAAAGAAGAGGGAGAAAGGGCTACCTTAAAGACCGCTGTGCATGGTTTACATCCCGAACTGGTTAATCATCTGGGAAAACTTCGTTATCGCACCAGTTATGGACAGAATGTTCTTCAGCATTCCATTGAAGTGGCACAATTGGCAGGTATAATGGCCGCGGAACTGGGAATGGATATAAATCTGGCCAAAAGAGCCGGTTTACTTCACGATATCGGAAAAGCCATGGATCAGGAACTGGAAAGAACAGGGCCACACGTAACTTTAGGGGTAGAACTCGCCAAAAAGTACAAGGAATCTCCCGATGTCTTGAATGCCATTGAGGCACATCACGGTGATGTCGATTTCAAAACCATGGAGGCTGTTTTAGTACAGGCGGCAGATGCCATATCGGCATCGAGGCCGGGAGCAAGGCGGGAAAGCCTGGAAAATTATATCAAAAGATTGGAGAAACTTGAAGGTATAGCCGATTCATTTGATGGTGTCGAGAAATGCTTTGCCATCCAGGCCGGAAGGGAAATAAGAATTATCGTGAAACCGGAGAGGGTTAACGATAATAATGCAACTATGATTGCTCGTGATATCGTAAAGAAAATCGAAAGTGAGATGGAGTATCCCGGTCAGATCAAAGTTACTGTTATTAGAGAAACCAGAGCCATCGAATATGCAAAGTAATTAACGATTATTAATTGGCAAACATCAGAAAGTGTCTCTCACGGAGGCACTTTCTTTTTTTTATTTATTGGATTATAGTATAAAAAAGATAATTATAGTAAAGAAAGGAAGATCTGTTTGCGCATATTATTTATTGGTGACATTGTGGGGCGCCCGGGTAGAGAATGCCTGAAGAGAACCATTCCCCGGCTTAAAAATAATTATTATCCGGATATTGTTATCGCCAACGGGGAAAACTCCGCAGGAGGTGTGGGGATAACGGAGAATGTGGCAAACGAAATCTTTGATGCCGGGGTAGATATTATCACCGGAGGCAACCACATATGGGATAATAAGGATGTATTTAACTTTATTGATCGGGAAGAACATCTCCTCCGCCCGCTGAACTATCCTGCCGGTACCCCGGGAAGAGGAGCGGTAGTTTTTGAGAAGGCCGGAGAGAAGATAGCCGTTATTTGCTTGGCCGGTCAGGTATTTATGCCCGAACTGGAATGCCCATTCAGACGGGTAGTAGATGAAATAGAACGGTTAATTAAGGTGACACCGATTATTGTTGTTGATTTTCATGCCGAAGCAACCTCCGAAAAAAACGCCCTGGGATGGTTTTTAAAAGATAGAGTGAGCGCCGTGATCGGTACGCATACTCATGTACAAACAGCTGATGAAAAGATTATTGGGCAGCGGATGGGCTATATTACGGACGCGGGGATGACCGGACCGTTCAACTCTGTGATCGGCATTGAGATAGATCTGGCCATTGAAAAATTTACTACCAAACTGCCCGTCAGGTTTAGAATAGGCGATGCACGGGTAATGCAATTTAATGGCCTTATATTTGAAGTAAATAACGAGGGCAGATGTACTTCTGTGGAACGGATTAACCTGATCATATAAATTTACTTTCTCTTTTAGAAGGAATTTTTACCATGATGATAGAATAATATAAATATTGTAAATTATTTATTCTAATAACAATGATTGAAAAACAGGTAGAAGGAGGATGTAGTAACCCATGGATGCACTCAAAGTGTCTGCAAAATCTAATCCCAACTCAGTTGCTGGAGCTCTTGCCGGAGTCCTTAGAGAACGTGGAATGGCTGAAGTTCAGGCCATAGGCGCCGGCGCTCTTAATCAGGCCGTGAA
>JBASYW010000186.1:0-6995 GCA_049277715.1 Dethiobacteria bacterium
GGGCAGCTCCCATTCTTCCAACCCTGAAAGGCTGTTTATCCGATTATTAGTTAAAAGAAGGTATTCCAGTTTGGGTAGATTGCCTTCATCCAGTCCGGAAAGGTTGCTAATCTGATTATGGTGCAAGCGTAGTTCTTCAAGAGTGGGCAGCGAAGCTTCCGCCAAACCGGTAAGGTTGCTGATTTGGTTAGCACCCAGTTCAAGAAACTCCAGGTTGGGGAGGTTAGCTTCAGCCAGTGAGGCCAGATTATTGATTTGGTTATTGCTCAGATCAAGCCACCTTAAAACGGGAAGGTTTAAATCCGACAAGTCGCTTATTTGATTATTGCACAAACAAAGATCTTTAAGCCCTGTTGCATACTCGATACCACTCAGGTCAACTATACCTCTGTTATCGGCATTCAAACTTATTAATCCTGCCATCATTTCTTTGGTTATATCTCCATCTGGGCACTCAAGAGCATCCCTGACGGCGGCTTCCAGCCCGGAATCCGGAATATTCACTGCCTGCGTGCCCAAATATATGTAGCCAGGGGAAACCATACATAATACCAGGGAGATGATTATTAATCCCAAAAACTTACCATACTTTATCATCTTAAAAACCTCCTAAAAATAATATAAATGATTGTTTTTTATATTTACATTTTTTAAAACAAGGGGTGGTCTAATATATGAAGTAAAATACTTTATTTAGTAACAAAAATTTAAAGGGTAGGTGTTAAGAATGTTACGTTATGTAAAATATTAGTTTGTCGTTTTATTAGCGGTTTTAATATTTATTGGCAATGGAAATTTGTTTATTAGCAGTGCATTTGGTGATTCAAGGGGAGAAATAGTTGTTTTTGCACCAGGGTATGAACGTTTTATACCACAAGCTGAAAAATGGAACCTTCATTTTTCGTTAATAAATACTTTGTCTAATAAAGATACTCCTCTTGTATCTTTAAAAAGTATAGCCATAGACGGTAAAGATTTGGATCTAGATAAACTTCAAATCAGTATTGGTAATAAAGATAATTTACCGGTAGTACCCGCTGGTCGTTATATTGATCGGCATGAATTACTAATGGCTCAAAAAATAAATCAAAAAAGTGCATTTGGTACAGATATTAATAATGCTGAAAAAAGGCAATTTATTGAACTGGGATCTAAAATAGATCAATTTACAGAAAAAGCAAAAAGGGGCAAGATAGATGAACCAGGATTCTTAATGACCATTAATTACATAGAGATTCCAACAGAACTATTAGAAATTGAAGTTTTCAATACTTATACAGTTGAGGTTACTTTCTCTACCGATCCTGTACAAGACCAAACCATTACATTTATTACAAAAGTTTCAGTAATTGAATTGCCCTTTAGTGATATAAAAACGGATAGTGCGGAAAAAGAAACTTTATCTTTTCCAAGTAATGCTCAATGGATACCAAGTGACCTTCATCTCCATACTGATAATTCAGACGGCAAAAAAACTCTGGCCGGGGCTCAAGACAGGATGACCAAAAAAGGTTATAAGTTTATTTGCCCAACTGACGGTCATCATACTGGAATGTTACTTCCAGCACAATGGGGAGCTTATAAAGTTGATTGTTATAGTGTAAGCGATGATAACCCAAGTAAGGCACTGGTTTTTCCCGGGGTAGAAACCTCGGCATTAGATAATGGAAACTCGCACTTACTTATTTATGGGACAGATAATAATATATCGGGGTTACAAGAAAATACATATTCCCATCAAAACCTTATAAATCGTACAATCAACAAAAACCCCCCAAGATCATCAGCAGCTATCGCTCATCCGGTGGCATCACTTGGGTATCCATGGACAAACTGGTCTGTAACCGGTTACAGCGGAATAGAACTTATGTCAGGTTGTTTGCAATCAAACTTTGGTTTAGGTTCAGGACCGGGCATAAAATACCGTGAAGTTCTTATAAGTCAGTATGATAATGCAATTATCGGGGGACCGGTTCCTTCACCAAGAGCTGGTACTGATTTACACTTTACTTGGACCGAGACAATGTGGGGCATAAAATATTATGTTACTTGGGTACACAATCCCTCGAGTTGGACCAGTCAGAATTATAACCAAAAAAAAGAAACCTTAGATATGTCCCTATCTAAGGGAAGAACAATAACAAGTTGCCATGGCTCACTTGGCTATTTCACCTTGGGTGCAAACGGAAAACATATAATTGGAGATGTTTTAACCGCCGTTCAACCAGGTACTGTATTACCACTTCGAGTTGTATTCACTCCAATTCACAGCGGAAATCTGAAGATTTATCTTTACAGACAAATAACTAATACAAACCAGGAACAAATGTTCTATAGAAACGTTAATGTTACACCGGGAATTACTAGAACGTGGAATACTAATATTACTATCACAAAGCCTGGATTATATTGGCTTTATGCAACAATAACTAGTGATGAAGAAAGTATAAAAGATGACTACATCTATAGCGCTCCTATTATTGTTAACGGCCAACTAGGTGATGTTAACGGTGACGGTTTCATTAATGTCACGGATTCTATCCTTGTATTAAGTTATGTAGTTGGTAATGTAGAACTTTCTGAGAATGAGTTAGATCGTGCCGAAGTAAGTGGAGATGGAGCAGTAAACAATACTGATAGCACTCTGATTATGCGATATATAACTGGTTTAATAGATGAATTTCCAAGACAATAAAGTATAAATTATATTAGTAAATTAAAAGGGATACTTCAATTATGCTTGTTATAAACTAGATTTACCGGCAATTGAATTGCAAAATAGGATTCCAACCAGTGTGGGGGCCCGCCGGGGCCCCGTTTTAAGACCAGAAAATGCTTTCATTCATCCTAATGCGGGCAATGCGTAAGAATCTAGGTCCTTCGGTCGCTATCGCTCCCTCTGGATGACAAAAAAAGGTGTCATCCCGAGCGCAGCGAGGGATCTTGAGCGGAGCGAATGGTTTCATGCATAAACCTTTGTTCCGTCTTGAATGGAACCGGGGCTTGGGAGTACAACGTAGAGGGGTACGGCCAGCAAGATAACGCCGGAACAAGGGCCGGGGGCTATATCAGTCCGAATAATAATGGCGGGGCGGGAGTGGTTAAGATCCTTCGGTCGCTATCGCTCCCTCTGGATGACAAAATAAAGGGCGCTCCCTCTCCCCCATTCCTGACATTGCTATGAAAGTAAACGCATCGAAAGGAGGGAACAGTCAAATCCCCCCTGACCCCCCTTTTGCAAAGGGGGGTAACAGTAGCTCCCTCTGGATAACAGTAAAAAGCTTCCGCACCCTCTTTAAAACCTACAGAATCCTGACACGATCTTGCCTTTGGTACCAATTGCATTTTAGGAATATATAATATATAATATCCGTGTTAGCGGGGCGTGGCGCAGTTTGGTAGCGCGCTTGACTGGGGGTCAAGAGGTCGCAGGTTCAAATCCTGTCGCTCCGACCAGTGAAAAACCCTGATAGTACTTATATATCAAGTCCTTCAGGGTTTTTATTTTAATTTATTTTAACCTAAATATTGCTCTCCGTACAGCGCCTCTGCCAGCAACCTTCTGACCACTTCCGCCCTCGAAATACCTTTCGCCTCTGCCCGCCGATCCAACTCCCGGATCAACTCCTCCGGCAGCCTGATTATTACCGGCGGTCCAATCTCAGGCCGGCCGGGGCCACGTGTTACATCTACTCGCCCAGTTTTCATCTCGTCAACTTCCTTTTTAATTTCCGCTATCGTCCGGGATGATTAAAATGGTGCGAGAAATCCGGGGCACCTTAGCTATAATACAGGGCCACTATGGCCTGAGATTATTTCAACTTTTCAAGAACCAGTTGGAGGGTCTCGTCGGCGATGCGGGAACCGTCTTCAAGCAGGCGGTTCATTTCCTCGTTGATGACCTCGACATAGTCACGATCTTTGATCGCCCCCAGATTGATGATTACATTCAGGGAACCGCTGACAAGAGCCGCCTTCAGGAAGGCAACGCCGCAGCCTACATCGGAGATCGCAATCCTGGTCCCGATCTGCCCCATGCGTTCATGGATTTTGATCCCCTCATATGATTTTCTCATTATTTCAATCGGTACCGAACATGCTGTTTTTGAGCATTTTTCCAGTTCTTCTTCCTTTATTGCGGCCTGTTCGGGGGTATCCTTCGGTAACCCGTAAGCTCTCGAAAGTGGCTCGAATACTTCCGCATCTTTATCAACAAGCGCCTTTAGTTCATCGATGATCTTGTAGCCTTTTTCCAACAAATCTTTTACTTCGTCTTCCACATCGGCGTATCTTTTTTTGCCCACGGTCAGGTTCCCGACCATATTGGAAAGCGCCATCCCGATCGCTCCACCCAGTGCCGCTGCGCCGCCTCCGCCCGGCACCGGAGCTTTTGAAGCCAGCATTTCCAGAAACTCACCCGAGGCCTTATCTACCATAGACATGAATAATTACCTCCTGTTATCGCTAAAAGTTCGCCTTTTATTGGCAGTAAATTGAATATATTAAATATATTTCTCCATTTATCCGACAATCCCTTCTAAAAAAACAGGGAACCTACCTGCTCTCGTAGTTCCCTATCCCATTCTTCCAACCCCGGGTTGGCTATTTCAGGTTGTCCGTGGTTGTCCGCCTTTCCCACCTACGGTGTGACGGAAAACCTTGAGCACATGTGCATTACCCCGTGATATTGCTATATGAACTTTCCGGATAAGAGGGGATCTCCTCGAAGATATCGCTCATCAGTTCTTCATAGCGATTTTTTAATGAATACCATAAGGTGGTACTTTCTTTGATGAGGGAGGTATATTCCTTCGAGTGAAAATAAATATGAAAGGCCTGCTCATTGGCTTTCCACCATGCCCGGTAAAAGTCTGCAAAATTATACGGAACTTTACCTTCTTCGGCCACAGACAATAATTCATTTATCAGGCCCTCCATGGTCTCATAGACAGTCCCGTAGAGGATAACGGTAATTTTATTTACGGCTGCAACAAACTTGATATAGGCATTGATGCTTTTAAACAATTTATCAAATCTCTGGCGGTCAAACATGGCCGGACAAGAGAGGCGATTGTTTAAACCGCTGCCGTTCATATGCAGCGCCCGGTACCACAAACGCAGAAAAGATTTGTATGCTTCACGATCACCGCACAGCGCCCGAGAGTATTTCTTTCTCATCTCTCCGGATAATTCATACCAGGGGCTAAAATATTTTGATAAGGTCCATTCGTACATCTCCGCTATCTTTACCGGGATGGCGATTAACTCTTTGATCGGAGCAGGCAATCTACCCTCCAGATATTTATCGATCACTTCATTATAACTTTGCATACAGCCGGGGGGGTATCCCCTCCTCTCTTCAGGACCATTATTATTTTCTGATAGGAAAATGATAAGCTCTTGCCAATATTCAAGCAGTGCAGCATAAATTTCAGGGTTGGTATTTACGTTTGAAGGCCATTCCTCCGCCGGGAAACTTCCCACCCGAAGGTGGTTGATATTCATGGTGCAGGTTTCAAGTAATTCCTGATAACTCCCCTCATTCTGTTCCGGTAAAATATCTTTGTTGAGGAAAATCTCAAACGTGGGGATGGTGTTTTGAAGCGCCGGGATGTTGTTCTTCCAAAAGCTAAACAATTCAAATGTTTTCCGGTGAAAATCAGAACCGAGACCTACCTCTTCGGCCTTGCTTTTCAATAGAATCCCGCCCTTGATTTTTGTTGTTCTATTTTAGAGTATTATATTAAATAATTGAATGTGCCTGAATTGATATTCATATCAATCTATCTCGCTTTGGTCGGGAAGATTGTTATGGTATTCTTCCCCGTTTTAATCACACTATATATTCTATGATGGGTAATTCTTATTTAGACCACATATTTATATCGGGTTGTTTGCCAACTGTTCCCCAGCACAACATCCAAAAGAAAGGAGGCGGGGTCTCCCCCGCCTCTCTTTAAATAGTTAAACGTTAATGCTAATGTTATCATCAGCTACGGCTTTTCTCCAGCTCGGACGGTTCCTCCCCCTCTTTCTCTTTTTGCTCCCTTGATTCGCGCAGAGCCTGTTGATGGGCAAGCTGATGCATCCGGTGCAATGAAAGCAGGAAGGATACAACCGATTCGCCCCCCTGATTCTGGTTGACCCCTGCCGGCTGCAGTCCGTCAAAACATCCGCCGGTGGAGAAATCATACAACGGCTGGCGCACATCGTTATTGCCGAAATACCAGTTAAAGGCCCACTCCATCCGCTCACGCCAGACGGAATCGCCGGTCGCCAGATAAGCCTGATGGCAGGCGCTGATCATCGCCGTTGTTTCAAGCGGCTTCTGATCGAAGCGCGATTTTTCCTTGCCGCGCACATACCATTCATGGTCGCCGACAAACGAAGGATGGCCGCCTACCGAATCCGTCTGTATGGTGATCAGCCATTCCAGGGTTCTCAGGCCGCAATCAATCATCTCCTGCTTCTCCAGATAATGCCCGGCGGCTATCAAGGCTTCCG
This sequence comes from Dethiobacteria bacterium, assembly GCA_049277715.1. Classification (GTDB taxonomy): domain Bacteria; phylum Bacillota; class Dethiobacteria; order DTU022; family PWGO01; genus JAAYSV01. The sequence goes on from JBASYW010000186.1 coordinate 6,505, forward strand.
CTAAACGGGGATTATCATAGGTCAGGATATCTTCATACCAGGGCCATTCCTCGGTGGCCTTTTTGGTAAAGAGGTTATGCAGGCGGCGGCTGAATTTAATGACCACCTTGTGCACCTGTGTCTCCCCGTTAAAGCGTTCCAGATATTTCAACGCGCCGATGATGGTAAAAGCCCATGCACGCGGTGATTTGAATTTTAGGGTTGCTTCGATAGCCTGCTTGAAGAGCCGTACGCTAAAACCCAGTATGGCATCTGTCGGCGGATGAGCCACCGCATGACCTAAAGCCCATATCGCCCGCCCATGGGTCTCTTCAGATGTATTTCCCTCCGACCACTCCCGGTTAAAAGAAAGATGGCTTCTGATAATTCCGGTTTCAGGGTCCAAGGCATTATTAAGAAAACTCAAATAGTTATGCAGCAGAGGCAGAATCGCCTCATCCCTAAACAGATTCCAGTTCATAACGGCAACCGTAAGCGCCCGGGCCTTGTCA